>VBCZ01000149.1 GCA_005889025.1 Betaproteobacteria bacterium | reverse complement strand
GCGGTCGACGCCATTGCGAGCGGCGCGCCGCTGGTGTGGCCGAAGGCCGCAGGCAACGTCGCCGCCGAGTCGCGCTACGGCAATGCTGCAGCGGCGCAGGCTGCATTTGCCAAGGCCGCCCACGTCGTTTCGCTCGACCTCGTCAACCAACGCGTCGCGCCGTGCCCCATCGAGCCACGCGCGGTTGTGGCGAGCTATGACGCGGCCACCGACCGCATCACGCTCCGCGTGAGCTGCCAGACGCCGACCGGGCTTCGCGACGACTTGTGCAAGGAAGTGCTGCACATCGCACCTGACAAGGTGCGCGTGCTGGTTGGCGATGTTGGCGGCGGGTTCGGAATGAAGACCAGCCTCTACCCGGAGGATGTCGTGCTGGCGTATGGCACACGCGAGCTGGGGCGTCCGCTCAAGTGGTGCGCGGAGCGTATGGAGGAATTCCTGGCCGCGACGCACGGCCGCGACGTCGTCACCAAGGCGGAGCTCGCGCTCGACGCCACCGGGCGCGTGCTCGCGTTGCGCCTGAACTCGCTCGCCAATCTCGGCGCATACGCCACTCCCGCCGGTGTTGTCATCCAGCTCATGATCGGGCCGTGGGTGTCGACCAGCGTCTACGACATCGGCACGATCGACATCCGCATCAAAGGCGTGCTCACGCACACAGGGCCGACGGCGGCGTATCGCGGCGCCGGCCGGCCCGAGGCGATCTACTTCATCGAGCGGCTGATGGACGCAGCGGCGCGCAAGACCGGTATCGATTCGATGGAGCTCCGACGCCGCAACATGATCCGGCCGGCGCAGATGCCCTATACCAACGCGATGAACAAGACCTACGACAGCGGCCAGTTCGAGCTGGTGATGAACAAGGCGATCGCGCTTGCCGAGTGGGAGGGCTTCGCATCGCGCGCCTCCGACGCGACGAGGCGCGGCCGCGTGCGCGGTCGCGGCGTGGCGACGTTTCTCGAGTGGACCGGTGCCGACGTGTTCGACGAGCGGGTCACGGTGACGGTGACCGGGGAAGGAATCATCGAGATCTTCAACGCGCTGCAGGCAATGGGGCAGGGGTTGGCGACGACGTTTGCGCAGCTCGCTGTCGACGTTTTCGGCGTGCCTATCGAGAAGATAAAGATCGTGCAGGGCGACACCGACCGCGGCACGGGATTCGGCAGCGCAGGCTCCCGCTCGCTCTTCGTTGGCGGCTCCGCGATCAAGGTCGCCGCCGAGCGCACCGTCGCCAAGGCGCGCGACCTCGCCGCCAGCGAGCTGGAAGCGGCGGCGGCGGACATCGAGTATCGCGACGGCATCTTCAGCATCGCCGGCACCGACCGTCGCATCGGCTTGTTCGAGCTGGCGGCGGCGCAGCCTACGCGCACCATCGTGCTCGACACGACGAGCAGCGTCGCGGGCCCGACGTGGCCGAACGGGTGCCATATCTGCGAGGTCGAAGTCGATCCGGACACGGGCGCGGTGACTGTCGAAGCATATTGGTCGGTCAACGACGTCGGACGCGTCGTCAATCCGATGATCGTCGTCGGCCAGCTCGAAGGCGGCGCCGTGCAGGGGATCGGCCAAGCGCTCTCCGAGGGTTTTGTCTACGACCGCGAGTCGGGCCAGGCGCTGACCGCGACGTTTCTCGATTACGCGATTCCGCACTCGAAAATGATCCGGAATGCTTGCCGGTTGCCTGTCACTCCGACCGTGATAGTTTGTCATTCTAAGCGAAGCGAAGAATCTGTTGTTGCTCGCGAAAAGCAGATCTTCGTCGCTGCGCTCCTCAGAATGACAACCCGCGGACGCATCTGCCGGCGAAGCATCATGCGCTGCGCGCTTGAATTTGCGCGGAAGCGGAACAACTTATGGAAATCAACAGATGCAGATCTCGACAAATTTTTTCGTGGCGGCGACCTTGATCGCGGCCTGCGCCGGCGCCATGGCCGCGCCACTTGCGGATCGCGCAGCTTCGCCCGGCGGTCCGCCGCTGGTCTATCCGAGCGCGGATCGAGGCAATCAGGTCGACGACTACCACGGCATCAGGGTTGCCGATCCGTATCGCGGGCTGGAGGACATCGATTCCGCCGAGACGCGGAAGTGGGTGGAAGCCGAGGCCAAGCTCACCGACGCTTATCTCGCGGCCATCCCCGGACGCGACGCCATAGCGAAACGGCTGAAAAAGATCTGGAACTACGAGCGCTGGAGCGCCCCTTTCCGTCGCGGCAATAACTGGTTTTTCACTCGCAACAACGGCTTGCAGAATCAAGCCGTGCTGTTCGTGACGCAGGACTTGGAGAAAAAGCCGCGCGTGCTGGTCGATCCCAACCGCTTGTCCAAGGACGGGACCGTGGCGCTGCAGGCGATTGCGGTGACCGACGACGGCAAGCTTCTGGCCTACGCGCTTTCCGACGCGGGATCGGACTGGGTGACTTGGCGGGTCCGCGATATCGCGACCGGCAAGGATCTTCCCGATAGGATTCGCTGGGCGAAATTCAGCGGCGCGAGCTGGCGCAACGACGGCTCGGGCTTCTATTACTCCGGCTACGATGCGCCTGCGGACCCTCACATCTTCAAGACGGCGAACGAGCGCCACAAGCTGTTCTTTCACAAACTGGGCACGCCGCAATCGGAAGATGTGCTGGTGTATACGCGCACCGACGATCCGGGCTGGTTCGTCGGAGGTCAAGTTACGGACGACGGCCGTTACCTCATCGTAACCGCGAGCCACGGCACCGAAGACAAGAACACCGTGCTCGTGCAGGCGCTTTCCGTGCCGAATGCCGATATCGTCCCGGTGGTTCCGAACGCCACCGCGCGCTACGACGTCCTGGACAATCTCGGATCCACTCTCTATGTGCGCACGAACGACAACGCACCGCGCAATCGCATCGTCGCGATCGATATCTCCCAACCCGACCCTGCCAACTGGCGCACCGTCGTGGCCGAGGGCGAAGACACGCTGGATGCCGCCAGCGTCGCCGGTGGGCAGATCGTGGCGCGATACCTGCATGACGCTCACAGCGTCGTTCGTCGGTATGGATTCGACGGCGCTTCGCTGGGCGAGCTCGCGCTTCCCGGGATTGGAACCGCGGCCGGCTTCACCGGCCGCAATCGGGACGCGGTGACCTATTACCGATACAGCAGCTTTACGACGCCGCCATCGATCTACCGGCTCGATCTTGCGACTGGCGAAACGTCTCTGTGGCGCGCGCCCCGGCTGGCGGGATTCAAGCCGGTGGAATTCGAGACGCGTCAGGTTTTCTATGCGCGCAAGGACGGGACGCGGGTGCCGATGTTCATCACCGCCCGCAAAGGCATCCGGGCCGACGGCAACAATCCGACGATTCTCTACGGCTATGGCGGATTCAATATTTCCATGCTGCCGGAGTTTTCACCGAGGATCGCGACCTGGCTGGAGATGGGTGGCGTCTTTGCGATCGCCAATCTGCGCGGCGGAGGGGAATACGGGCGCGCCTGGCACGAAGCCGGGATGAAGATCCAAAAGCAGAATGTGTTCGACGATTTCATCGCGGGGGCCGAATATCTGATCGCGCAGAAGTGGACGAATCCGAAGCGCCTTGCGATTCGCGGCGGGTCCAACGGCGGATTGCTCGTCGGCGTCGCGGAACAGATGCGCCCCCAACTCTTTGCCGCCGCCGTGGTGGAAGTCGGCGTCATGGACATGCTTCGCTTTCGCGAATTCACGGTCGGCAAAGCATGGGAGTCCGACTACGGCTCGGTGGACGATCCGGCGGAATTCAAGGCGATGCTCGCGTACTCGCCGTACCACAACGTCAAGCCCGATGCGCACTATCCCGCGACGCTCGTTCTCACCGGCGATCACGACGACCGCGTTTTTCCGGCGCACAGGTTCAAGTTTGCGGCTGCGATGCAGCACGAGCAGCCGAACGGCAATCCGGTCCTCATCCGCATCGAGACGCGGGCAGGACACGGTCAGGGCAAGCCGCTCACCAAGCAGGTCCGGGAGGCGGCGGACATGTACGCGTTCATCCTGCATTCGTTCGGCATGGCGCACTAAGGCTCGAGGCAACCCGTGGCCTCGGCAATAGTCAAGCCACTGCAGGATCGCGGCTATCCCAGCGGGCGCACGCCGATGAGCCATCCGTGCAGAAAGAATGCGAATATGACCCACGCGATGACACCGACAAACACGGCGATCGCGTCGCCCGCCAGCGTGCCCGCCGGATAAGCCACACCTGCAGCACGATCGCGACGCCGCGACACGGCGAAGTCCATGATCGCCCAGACGAGAATGCTGCCGAACAGGATCACAGCGGCAAGCGTTCCATTCGCGATCAGATGCGCCAGCGCCCAGACTTTCACGCCGGCGACCATCGGGTGACCCAGCCACGCCTTCATCCGCGTGCCCGGAACGTACGCCGCTGCGATTAGCACGAAAGCGACGAGGGTGAGCACGATGGTCAATTGTTTCGTCCACTCCGGCGGATTCCACAGGATCGTGGGACTGGCGCGGGCCGCGCCATAGCCCCATATGATCAGCACCAGCCCGACCGCCGACGCCAGCGAGTAGAGGCCCTTCCACGGCCCTTCGCCAATGCGCGCGATCTGCGCAGTCCGCCAGTCGTTCGCGACCATGCGCACCGAATGGACGCCAAGAAAGATGACAAGGCCGATAACAAGGAGGGTCATGATCGGGTGGGTCCGAACGGTTATTCGGGGATTGTAGGCCCGAATTCATTCGGGCGCGTTCTCGATCGAAGGCACCGTGCGCGAATAAATTCGCACCTACACCCAAATCGGTTTGGCCGGAGATTATTCCAGGGTTTGTAGGCCCGAAATTCATTCGGGCGCATTTTCGATCGAAGGCATGGCGTACGAATAAATTCGCACCTACACCAAAATCGGTTCAGTCGGAGATTATTCCAGTTTTGTAGGCCCGAATTCATTCGGGCGCATTTTCGATCGAAGGCACGGCGTGCGAATAAATTCGCACCTACAGCCGGCCTGTCGTCAAGCGCGAGACACCGCGTGCAAATGAACTAGCACCTAGAGTGCGCGGATCATCTCATCCGCCATCGCGCGATCGCGAACCGCGTCCATCGCCGCGAACTCGTCGCGGGCGTTCGCCGCATCCGCTTTCGCGGACTCGCGATCTGCGAGCTCGAAGCGCAGCGACGCCCGGTAATACATCGCCCTGGCAAGCTCGAGTCGGCTGCCTGTCTGACGGAACCCCGCGATGGCCTGCTCGATCGCGTTCAGCGCGACATCGAAGCTCCGCTGCGCGCCGAGAAGCTGGGCTTCCACGCGTCGCGCGAGACCGATGTAGTGAGGGGCCTTGCCGAATTCCGCGAGGGCGAGGGCTTGCGCGACCAGGCGCGAGGCCTCATCGAGCTGTCCCGCGAGCAGGTACGATTCAGCGGTATTCGCGATGACCAGGTTTCGGGCCACGGCGTTTTCCGTATCGCGCACGAGCTCCGCGCATCGGCGGTACCATCCATGCGCCGCTGCGGGGTCGCTGCGCCGCATCGCCGAGTAGCCGAGCGCGTGCGAGGCCCAGGCCGACAGCACGACCTGTCCGAGTTGCCGCGCGCGCTCCCATCCGCGCTCGGCATGCATACGCGCCGCGCCGTCGTCTCCCAGGTCCGCCGACACGATCGCGGCCATCGGATCGAGCCAGGTCGCCAGGCGGCCTTCGCCGATCTGCTCGCATACGTCGAGCGACGCCAGAACCTCCGCCCGCGCTTGGCGCAGATTGCCCAAGGCGTGGTTGCTTTGCGAGTGCGGGTAGGCGCTCCACGCGGCGCGCGCGAGCGAACCGATCCTCCGGCCCTGGTCCGCGTCATTTTCGGCAAAAGCGAGCGCCTCCGCCCAGTGACCGCGTCCGGCGGCGTTCTCCGCCAGGAATTCGTTTCCCGAAGCGATCGCCGCCGGGAAATTGTCGCGTTCGCCGATGGCGATGGCCGCCCGGGCCCAACGGTCGCTGTCCTCGTACAACAGCTGATGCTGGTATGCGCCAGCGAGAAAAGAATAGATGCCGGCGATGGTTCCGACATTCCCCAGCGGCTCCGCCAGCGCACGCGCTCGCTCGAGGAACGCAACCGCCCTCATAGGATCGGCTCGATAGTGGTGATAGCGGCCGACGAGCGCTGTCGCGAGCGCCAGGGCATTCGTCTGCGTCGTCGGATCGAGCTCGACCAGCGCTTCCTCGAGATACGCAAGCCCTCGCGGATCGCCGGTCGGAACGTACGCGTTGCCGACCTTGGTCTTCAACGCCGCGCGCGCTTCCCGCGCGGGCGTCGCGGTCAACGCGCGCTCATAGCAATCGACTGCAAGCGGGATCACACCGCGCGCCTCGTGAATGTCGCCCATCTGCTCGTCGATTGCCGCGACTTCGGCGCTGCGGTGAAGCGCGTCGGCGGACTCGCGCGCCTGCTCGAGGAATTTCAGCGCCTCGTCATGCGCGAACACGTGTTCGGCGCTGCGCGCAGCGCGCTGCGCATACATAAACGACTTCGCGAGGTCCCCTGCCAGCGCGAAGTGATACGCCAGGTCCTGCGCGGGCTCGTCGCTGCTCGGCGCGTTGCCGTCGGGGATGGCGTGCAGCTTCTCCAGCGTTTCGCCGATGCGCTGATGCAGGCGCCGGCGCCGGATCGGATTGAGCTCCTCGTACAGAACTTCGCGGATCTTGTCGTGGGTGAAGGCAAACATGTCGTCGCCCGCGGACGATACGCCAGCCTGCGCGCGGATGAGCTGTGCCCCGCTTGCCTCGTCGAGCGAATCGAGCAGCGCGTCCTCGCCCGCCGCTGACACGGCCGCCAGCTCGCGGAACGCAAAGATCTTGCCCAGAGCCGCCGCGGTGCGCAGCGCGTCGATGGTCGGCTCGCTCAACCGATTGAGCCGCCGGCCGATCGCCTCCTTCACGCTCTGCGGGATCGCGAGCTCGTGCGCTTCCTTGCGCTTCCAGCGCTCCCCCTCGCGATAGATCTCCCCCTGCTCGATGAGCGACTTGACGACTTCCTCGATGAAAAACGGATTGCCTTCGGTCTCGCGATACAGCGCAGACGCGAATTCGCCGGAGACGCTTGCCTGCCCGAACAGCGTCGCCAGCAGCGAAGCGGTGTCGGCGAGCGACAGTCGGCCGAGCAGGACGCGCGTGGCAAGACGCTCGCGATTCCAATCGACCAGCGCCGACGCAAGAGGATGCGCGCGATCGAGCTCGATCTCGCGATACGCGCCGAGGATGAGCACGCGGTCGTGGCGCAGATGCCGCAACAGATAGTGTAAAAGCGAAAGCGTGCCCTGGTCCGCCCAGTGCACATCGTCGATGAATACCAGGAGACCGCGCTCCGCCGCAAGCGTGCGCAGGAATCTCGCAACGTTGTCGAACAGGCGCAAGCGCTCCTCGTTCGGCGGCAGCGGCGCGTTCGGGGCGAGCGCGCCAAGCTTGGTCTCGATTTCCGGCGCGAACTTGGCGATTTCTCCCGCAGTCGCGCCGAGCGAGGCGCGAAGCTCGCCCGCGCTTTGCCGGTGCGCCCAATCGCGAAACGCCTCGACAAAGGGAAGATAGGGCGTCGTCGCTTCGTACTCGTAGCATCCTCCGCGCAGCAGCGTTGCACCGCTTTTCTGTACGTGAGCGATCAATTCCTGAGCCAGGCGGGTCTTGCCCACGCCGGGCTCGCCGGAGAGCAGAACGAGATGCCCGCGCGCCTGCTGCGCCTGGTCCCAATGTGCCTTGAGCTGCTGTTGCTCGCCACCCCGCCCGACGAGCTGGCCGCGCACCAGCTGCCGCAAAGGCGCTCCGGAAACCGCGCCCGCATCCTCCACCCGCAATGGCGGAAAGTCCGACGGAAGGTCGGAAGCGACGAGCTGGTAGATGTTTTCCGCGTCGGCGAGCCCACGCAGCTTGTGCGCACCGAGGTCGCGCAGCGTGGTGCCGGTCGGGAGCGAGGGCCGCAGCTCCTCTGCGGCGGCGGCGGAGAGCAGCGTCTGGCCGCCATGACCCGCTGCGGCGACTCGCTGAGCGCGAATGACGGTCAGCGAAGAGACATATTCGCCGTCGCGCGCTTCCGCGTTGCCGGTATGCAAGCCCATGCGCACGCGCATGGCGCCGATCTCGCCCCAGCTCTCGCCATGCAGCGCGCGCTGCGCATCGAGCGCCGCGCCCGCTGCGTCGGCGGTGTTTTCGAATACCGAGCAGAACGCATCGCCGACGACCTGGAATACTTGTCCGCGATGCGTGTCGATGGCATTCTTGAGCAACGCGTTATGACGCGCCTGCGCGGCTGCCATGGCATCGGGATGCTGCTCGATGAGGCGCGTCGAGCCTTCGATGTCGGTGAAAAGAAACGTAACTGTTCCTGAGGGGAGGGCTTGCATTGCGGATCACGGCAAAGCCTGCATCTGTATTGTAGAACCGAAAGAAGCGATGCGCAGCCAGCGAGTTGGCATAGGCAGGACTTCGGCGCGCATCGTGTCCGCGGAGGGAGTGACGGTCATGCCCACGTGGGTCACCATGAGCACCACGATGAGCAGCACCGCTGTGAACGCGGGCACACCCAGGACGATCCACCAGCGCATCATTCGATGGAATTCCGGCGGCAGCGCGGCGTAGCTCGCGGCGGTGCGAGCGAGGTCGCGAAGTCGATGTTGGATGAACACCACCGGAATCCAACACAGGCCTGTCACGACATACAGCAGCGCGACGGCAAGAAACCATGCCGAGTCGAAGCGCACTCCGAGTATGTGCATGAGCAGCGCGCCTGTGATCGGCTGCAGGACGATCGCCGGCATGGTGAACAGCCAGTCGGCGATGACGACATGGCGGGCCGTGACGCGGATCGCATCGACATCGCCGGTGCGGTACGCCATCAACAGGAAGAACGCCGTCCCCATGCCGGTCCCGAAGATCAGCACGGTGCCCAGGATGTGCAGAATCCTGATCGCTTCGTAGGCGCTCATTGCAGTGCCGGGAGCTTCTCGTCAACGATTTGCCACTGGATGGCCGAATGCGGGACCGCGTCGTCGAAGTCCTTGAGCGTCATCATACTCACACAGGACCGCGTCCCGGGCTACTGGCCTGTGACGGTCGAGGCGTAGTGAACGGCAGTGGCATGGAGCGCAAGCCGGACATGCCCGATTTAGAGGTAACAGGTCGCTGGATGTATGCCCGATTTCAGCCGGCCGGTGCGATGAGCGCAGGTGCTGCCGGGGATCCGTAAGCGGGAACAGGTGAGGGGCGACAGGAGGCCGAAGGGAGTTTGCTGTCAAACTTCGCCCTTGTCCAAAGACCACGCCAACACGAACCTCGGAGAACGTCATGAAACTGAATCGCGAGAAGATCGTGTCACAGATCAAGGCCAACATCGTGGCCAT
>VBCZ01000151.1:17824-33500 GCA_005889025.1 Betaproteobacteria bacterium | reverse complement strand
AGCAGCGCCAATGCCTGCATGAAAAATCGCCTGCGCTTGGCCCGCGTCATACGTTGAACCGGAAATGCATCACGTCGCCGTCGCGCACGATGTACTCCTTGCCTTCGAGGCGCATCTTGCCGGCTTCCTTGGCGCCGTGCTCACCTTTGAAGGCGACGAAATCACGATAGGCGATCACTTCGGCGCGGATAAATCCCTTTTCGAAGTCAGTGTGGATCACGCCCGCCGCCTGGGGCGCGGTGCTGCCATGGTTCACGGTCCACGCGCGAACTTCCTTTGGGCCCGCGGTGAAAAAAGTCTCGAGCCCAAGAAGCTTGTAGCCGGCGTGGATGAGCCTGTCGAGCCCGGCTTCGGTGAGCCCCATGTCGGCAAGAAATACCAGCCTGTCCTCCTCGTCCATGTCCGCAATCTGCGACTCCAGCGCGGCGCTGATGGCGACGACAGGCGCGCCTTCGCGGCTGGCGTGCTGCTCGACGCTCTCGAGCAGCGGGTTGTCGACGAGCCCGCGCTCGGAGACGTTGGCGACGTACATCGTCGGCTTCATGGTCAGCAGGAAAAGCGGTTTCAGCACGGCGCGCTCTTCGGGATAGAGATCGACCGAACGCGCGGGCCTCGCTTGATCGAGCGCCACCGCGATTTTCTCGAGCGCCGCAACCAGGCGACGTGACTCCTTGTCCCCGCCGGCCTTCGCCGCTTTCGCATGCTTCGCAAGCTGTTTGTCGACCGCAGCCAGGTCGGCGAGCGCAAGCTCGGTGTTGATGGTCTCGATATCCGACACCGGATCGATCTTGCCCGGGACGTGGATCACGTTATCGTCCTGAAAACAACGGACCACGTGAGCGATCGCGTCGGTTTCGCGAATGTTGGCGAGGAACTGGTTGCCGAGGCCCTCGCCTTTCGACGCCCCTGCGACCAAACCCGCGATGTCGACGAACTCCACGGTCGCCGCAATGACCTTTTCCGGGTGCGCGATCGCGGCAAGCGCGGCAAGCCTCGGATCGGGCACTTCGACAATGCCGATATTGGGCTCGATGGTGCAAAAAGGATAATTCTCCGCCGCAATCCCCGCCTTGGTCAGGGCGTTGAACAGCGTGGACTTGCCGACGTTGGGCAGCCCGACGATGCCGCACTTGAGGCTCATGGCCGCGCCGATCGCTGCAGCCGCGCGACCGAAATCATGGGTTCTTTCTTTCCTCGCCGGACAGGGGCTCAGGCGAGGCGTGACGCGGCTTGGTGTGCAGCTCGTGCATCGCGCGCTCGGTGTCGCCGGACTCGAGTCGCGGCCAGACCGCAAGCGCGCGGGTTATCGCATCGTCGATAAGGAGCTTCTCTTCCGGACGCGGTGGATGCAGGACATAATCCGCGACCTCCTGCTCGGTCAAGACACCGTCGCGCGGGTGACCGATGCCGATGCGCAGTCGCCAGAAATCGCCGGTGCCGATCGCTACGGCAATATCCTTGAGGCCGTTGTGCCCGGCCGTTCCACCGCCGTGCTTGAGCTTGACCGAGCCGGGTTTCAGGTCGAGCTCATCGTGCGCCACCAGAATTTCGGCAGGCGCAAAACGGTAGAAGCGCGCCAACGCGCCAACCGCGAGACCGCTGCGATTCATGAACGTCTGGGGCATCGCGATCCGGCAGTCGCCTGCACCGGGAGCGCCTGTGCTCGCCACCGCCGCGTGAAATTTCGCTTCATTTCTAAAATCGATTCGAAGCAGTTGAGCCAATCGCTCGGCAAACCAGAAGCCCGCGTTATGCCTCGTCTTGGCGTAGTCGCGACCCGGGTTGCCGAGGCCGACGATCAGACGGAGTGGATTTGCCATCGGGGCTAACTCGCTTTCGAGATCCATCGCAACAAAAAGGCCCGCCGGAAAAGCCGGGCGGGCCTCCTGACGCGAACCGATCGGCTACTTTTTCTCGTCCCTCTTTGCGGCCGGCTTCTCGGCGCCTTTCTCGGCACCTTTCTCTGCGCCCTTCTCCGGCGTTTTTTCGGCGCCTTTTTCCGGCGCCTTCTCGCCCGGCTTGCCGGCCTCCGCCACCGGAACCTCTTCCACACCCGGCTCGACGACCGCGGCGACTTCCTCGACCTCGGCGATCACGCGAGGCACGACAGCCGTGGCGACCACGGGACTCTCGCCGCCTCGCGTCACCGCGGTCACTCCGGTGGGCAGGGTAAGGTCCGAGACGTGAATCGATTGTCCCACGGCGAGCGGCGAAAGATCGACCTCGATGAACGCGGGAAGGTCCTTCGGAAGGCAGGACACGTCGAGCTCGGTGAGCACGTGGCTAATAATCGCGTCCGTCGTGCTGACCGCGAGCGACTTGTCGGCGTTGATGAAATGCAACGGAACCTTGACGTGGATCTTGCGATTTTCGTCGACTCGCTGAAAGTCGATGTGCAGCACTTCGTTGCGAAACGGATGCATCTGCACGTCCCGCAGGAGCACGCGATGCGCGCCCTCGCCGAGCTTCATCGACAGAATCGTGGAGTGAAACGATTCCTTCTTGAGCGCGTGAATGAGCGCGTTGTGGTCGAGCTCGATGGGCTGCGGAGCCGCGCTTCCGCCGTACACGATGCCCGGCGCCCTACCCGTGCGGCGCAGGCGGCGGCTCGCGCCTCTGCCTTCGGTTGCGCGGGGAAATGCAGTGAATTCATGTTGCATGACGAGCTCCCAACGTCTGCGGCCTTCCGGTTTGCCGATCCTGTGCCGACGGTCGTCCGCTGTGGCCACACCGCGCGCCAGAGGCGCGCGGGAAAGCTTTGAATTATAACTTGAATTAACAGGCGACCGCAATGCTCGCGAGCGATCAAGCCGCGATGCAAGCAACGATTACTCGGTGAAAAGCGAGCTCACCGATTCTTCGTTGGATATGCGCGTCATCGTCTCGGCGAGGAGCTGCGCGCACGACAGCTGCCGAATGCGCTTGCAGGCGCGCGCTTCCTCCGACAAGGGAATCGTGTCGGTAACGACGATCTGATCGAGCTCCGATTCGGCGATCCGCGCCACCGCGCCGCCCGAAAGCACCGGGTGCGTGCAATACGCGAGGACCTTCTGTGCGCCATGTTCCTTGAGCGCTGCAGCGGCCTTGCACAGCGTGTTTGCGGTGTCCACGATGTCGTCCATGATCACGCAGGTCCGGCCCTCGACGTCGCCGATGATGTTCATCACTTCGGCGACGTTGGCCTTGGGGCGCCGTTTATCGATGATGGCAAGATCGGAGTCGAGCCGCTTGGCGATGGCGCGTGCGCGAACGACGCCGCCGACGTCGGGAGAGACCACGAGCAAGTTGTCGTAGTTCTGCTTCCAGAGATCACCCAGCAGGATAGGCGTCGCGTAAATATTGTCGACCGGGATGTTGAAAAAGCCCTGAATCTGGTCCGCGTGCAGATCCATCGTCATCACGTGATCCACGCCGACGGTGGTCAACATGTCGGCGATGACCTTGGCCGTGATGGGCATGCGCGCCGAGCGCGGCCGACGGTCCTGACGGGCATAGCCGAAATACGGAATCGCGGCGGTGATCCGCCCGGCCGAAGCACGCTTCAGCGCATCGACCATCACCAGAATTTCCATGAGACTGTCGTTGGTGGGCGCGCAAGTCGACTGCAGGATGAAGGCATCCCGGCCTCGCACATTCTCGAGCAGCTCGACAATCACCTCGCCATCGGAGAATCGGCCGACGATGCACCGCCCCAGACTGATGTCCATGTGTCGGACGACGGCTGCCGCAAGCTTGGGATTCGCGTTACCGGTAAAAACGCGCATTCGTTCGAACGCCATCGTCACCGCCTACGAGTCAAGCCAAGCCCGGAAACCAGGCCCGTCCATCGAAAAGGGGGCTGGGGAGGTAGGGATCGAACCTACGAATGCCGGAATCAAAATCCGGTGCCTTACCACTTGGCGACTCCCCAACTGAAACCGTCGCGTTGAGAAACCCAACTGCCGCGAAGCTTACAGCGGATGGCGGTGCGGAGGGCGGCAGACTTTGGCGCGATCTCCGAAAAACCGCGCGGCCGCAAGCTTCGGATCATCGTCGCGGCCTAGTTTTCTGAAAAGACGGCTATTTTCACGGACGCCCTGTTGCGTGTCAATTGCGCTCCCGCAAAAATAGCTGCGCGGCTTCGAGCGCGTCAACAAAATCGCGCGCTGTTTGCCATGCGCTGGCGAGCGTTCATTGCCAAGCATCGATGACAAGCCTCAACTCGACATCGGCGTAGCTCATCGTCATTCGCGACGGGCGCTGCGTGCCGTCTCTATCGGATGTAAACGCGTTGTAAGCGACGGTCCATCCATCCTGCCGCAGCACGGCCGCCGCACCCGCGTTTCCGGCTTCGACGACATACGGCGCGCTCTCGCGAGGCACGCCCTGGACCCAATACGAGAGACCTGTCACGGGGAGCGGCCACCCGAGGCCGCGCAGTGTCAACGTCTGCCAATCGGCCGCCGATTCGATGCGTCCATCGGCCGTGCGCAGCGTCACCCCGTTTAGGTCTCCCGACAATTGCGCAAGCGTCTGACCGAGCGGCGACGCGAGTTCGAGCTCATCGCTGTCACGATCGTGGTGCCAACGAAAGGTCGCGCTCAGGGCATCGTTGCCGTGTCGCGCGGAGAGCCGGCCCGTCAGATCGTACGTCGCCTTGATGGGAGGGAAAGTAGCGCTTGCGTCGCCCCGCCGCTCGGTCGATCCACAGCCGACCAAGGCTACAGAGAGGAGGACGACAGCGACGCGCAAGCCGTGGCGCACTTGCACAGGATGAATTGAACTCAGTGAGCGCGCGTGCTAGCGCGCGAGCCGCCGCACGGTTTCCAACAGCACCGGATTGTCAGGGTTCGACCGAAGCTGCGACTGCCAAAGCTCCTGTGCGCTATCGCGCTCGCCTTTGGCCCATAGGACCTCGCCGAGGTGCGCCGCGATCTCAGGGTCGGGATGGTCGGCCAGGGCGCGACGCAGGAATTTTTCCGAATCCCCGAGATTGCCCAGGCGGAATTGCGCCCAACCCATGCTGTCCAGGATAAAGGGATCTTCGGGCGCGAGCGTCAGCGCCTTTTCGATGAGCCGCAAGCCCTCGGCAGTGCGTTCGGTGCGATCGACGAGGGTGTAACCCAGCGCATTCAAGGCCTGCGCGTTGTCGGGCTTGAGCTCGATCAGATGCGCCAAGCGCTGCTCCACTTCATCGAGACGATCCAGCTTCTCGGCAATCATCGCGATGTCATAGAGCAAGTCGCTGGAATTGGGGTCGGCTTGAAGCGCGCGCTCGAGCAGCGCGTACGCGCCCGCAAAATCACCCGCGTCGCGAAGGAGCTGCGCCTCGGCCTGGACCCGCTCGGTCTGCTGGTCCCGGCCTTCCGCTTGCAGCGTATCGAGATATCCACGCGCCGCATCGATGCTGTCCTTCTTCGCGAGCACGGCGGCGATGCGCAGCTTTGCCGTCCATGCGCGCTCACCCTGCGTGACTTCGCGATAGCGCTCGATCGCCTCGTCGTAACGCTTGGTCTCCTCGGCGATCTGCGCGAGGTAGAACGCGGCGACGCCGGGATCGCCATAGCCGGAGCGCTTGAGCTCTTGCAGCAAGGGCTCGGCAGCCGCGTAGTCTTTCATCTGCATCGACAGGGCCGCTATCGCAAACGCGATGTCGCGGTCCGACGGATCGTCCTCGTAGAGCCGTTGAAAAAGCGCTCGCGCCTCGCCGTAGCGTTTTTGTTCGACGTAAAGCTGAGCGAGCGCACCAGTAGCGGCTTTGGATTCGGGGACTCCCGCAAGAAAAGCGTTCAGAAATCGAATGGCGTCTGCGCGAGAGCTTTTGGTGAGTATGTCGGCCTTGAGCAGGGCGCCGCGTTCCCAGCCCGGTTTGAGCTCCAGCGCGCGGTCCGCAGCGCGTACTGCTTGAGCGAGTATTTCCAGGTCGGCGAGGCCTGTGTTGTATCCGGCCATGGCGACCGCGTAATGCGCTTCGGCGATCTCAGGGTAGGGCTTGGCGAGATCCACGACGAGCTTGAACACCGCGACTTTGTCGCTCTGAGTCGCGAGCGCCTGATTGAGTTGGACGAAGGCATCGCCCAGGGACTTGCCGTTCGCAGCGGCTTCGGCGAGCACCCTTTCGAGTTCTCGCTTGAGATCGGTGCCTGTGCCCGCCTGGGAAAGCGTCGCCACGAGCTGCCGGGCGCGATCGGCGGAAGGATCGAGCGTGGCCCACAGCTTGGCGGATTCGAGCGCGAGCGGTCGCTGCCGGGCGAAGAGCGCGACTTCGGTTGCGCGGCGTGCGAGCGCCGGATCTTCGGCATCGCGCGCGGCCTCATAGAATGCGCGCGCGGCCAAACCCGCCTCACCTCGTTGCAGAGCGATGTCGCCGACGAGTACCCGATAGAGGATTTCCGCGGCCAGCTCACGGGCGGGCGCGGCTGCGGCAGGCGCCAATGCGGCGAACAGCCCGAATCCGAACACGGCCAAGATACCCCATAGCGCAAGCATCCTGCGTGGAAAAGCATGCAAACGATCGACGGACACGCTTTGAGTCTCTTTCTGCGTCGTGCGCGGGGTTTCGGGTCGACCCGGACAACAGCCAATGTTAGGTTATATTGGGCCGAGCAACAAACGTGCGCAACATCGTATGCCCGAGCTTCCCGAGGTTGAAACCACACTGCGCGGTATCGCGCCGCACGTCGAGCGGCAGAAGGTGACCGCCGTCAGACTCTACGACCGTCGCCTGCGATGGCCGGTTCCCTCCGACCTTCCCGACCGCCTCGTGGGGCGGATTGTCGATTCCGTCGAACGGCGAAGCAAATACCTGCTCTTCCGCCTGGGGCAAGATACGCTGATCGTCCATTTTGGAATGACGGGCAGCATGCGCGTGTATCGCCGAGCGCCCGCCCTGCGCCGGCACGACCATATCGATCTTGAATTCGGCAACGGAGTCGTGCTGCGCTACCACGACCCGCGGCGCTTTGGAGCGATGCTGTGGGCCTCAGGCGACGCGGGCAACCATCCTCTGCTCGCGGCTTTGGGCCCGGAGCCTTTGGCCCAAGCTTTCGACGCGGATCATCTTTTCAAAGCGACCCGCACTCGCAGTGCGGCCATCAAGCTCGCCTTGATGGACAGCCACCTGGTCGTCGGCGTCGGGAACATCTACGCCAACGAGGCCTTGTTTCGCGCCGGGATCCTTCCCACCCGCGCCGCGAAGCGCATTTCCAGACTCCGGCTCGGGAGGCTCGTTGACGCTGTACGTCACACTTTGACGGATGCGATCGCTAAGGGCGGCAGCACATTGAGGGACTACGTGGACAGTGAGGGCCGGCCGGGCTTCTTTCAGAACGGCTATTTTGTCTACGGGCGCGCCGGCGAGCCCTGTCGCGCGTGTGGCCGGCGGATTCGGGGTCTGCGCATCGGAGGCCGTGCTAGTTATTTTTGTCCGCATTGCCAGCGTTGACGGCGGCAGGTGGTTGTTTTGGCGCGGTTTATGCTAGAGTCCTAGAACCTTTTAGGGAGGAGGTTACTGCGTCGATGCATTCCCGTGACCTGGCCGCGCGATTTGAGGCGTACAGCGACTGGCGGCGCCGTTTGTCGGCGGGCATTTCAGGCCTGCACGAATGGCTGTCGCAACAGGAGCTCACCGACGCCCACGCCGACCTCAGGGTCCAGCATCTCCTCGAGCGGCTCCACCAGGACAAACTGGTGGTTGCCTTCGTGGCCGAGTTTTCCCGCGGCAAATCCGAGCTTATCAACGCGATTTTTTTTGCCGACTTCGGGCAGCGTCTCCTGCCGTCCTCCGCGGGCCGCACGACGATGTGTCCGACCGAGCTCTTGTACGATTCCACGCGGCCGCCGTCGATTCGCCTGCTGCCGATCGAGACGCGAGCGCGCGCCGGAACCGTTTCGGAATTCAAGAACTATGCAGACGAGTGGGTAACGCTGGCACTGGATCTTTCATCCGCGGACAAGATGAGCGAGGCACTGTCGCAGGCGCCAGCACGGAATGCCCAGGTCATGACGCCGGTGCCGGTCGAGGAAGCCCGAGTGGACATTCCGTGCTGGCGCCACGCAGTGATCAATTTCCCCCATCCCCTGCTGCAGCAGGGGCTGGTGATCCTGGATACGCCCGGCCTCAATGCGATAGGAACCGAACCCGAGCTCACGCTCAATCTGCTTCCGAACGCGCACGCGGTGCTCTTCATTCTTGCGGCCGACGCCGGCGTGACGAAGACCGACATCGACGTCTGGCGAAATCATCTCGTCGGCGACAATCCGGCCACCAAGGAAGGCCGCCTGGTAATCCTCAACAAGATCGACGGGCTATGGGACGAGCTCAGGACAAGCGCAGAAGTCGAGTCGGAGATCGCGCACCAGGTTCGCACCAGCGCACAATTGCTCGAGCTGCCACCGGCGCAAGTCTTTCCGGTTTCGGCGCAAAAGGCCCTCCTGGCGAAGATCAACGGCGATGACGTCTTGCTCGCCAAGAGCAGGCTGCCGCAGCTCGAGGCGGCGTTGTCGAGCGAACTCATCCCGGCCAAGCGCCATATCGTCGGCTCAGCCACACAAGTCGAAATCCGCGCGCTTGCCGCAGGCATGCGGGCGATTCTCGCCAACCGAATCGCCGGCATCCACGAGCAGCTCGCCGACCTTCGGGGCTTGCGCGGCAAGAACCAGGACGTCGTCGAACACATGATGGAGCGGATTCAGCAGGAAAAGAACGTGTTCGAGCGGGGAATGCAGCGCTATACGGCAGTCCGAACCGTGTTCACGCAGCAGACTGCCGCACTCTACGAGTGCATCGGCCTGGAAACCCTGCGCGAAACCGCGGCGGATACGCGCAAGCGCATAGAGGCCAGCCCGTTCACCAAAGGCGTGCGCTCGGCGATGAACGACTTTTTTGCGCGCATCTACGGCGGCCTGGAGCAGAGCGCCCGACAGACCGGGGAAATCCACGACATGATGATCGCGATGTACGTGAGATTCGCCGGGGAACACGGGCTCGAGCCTTTCACACCGCCGCCTTTTTCGATGCTCAAATACCAAAAGGAGGTCGAACGCCTGGAGCGCGCCTATAACGTCCACTTCAACACGCTGTGGAACATGGTGAGCAAGGCGAAGTTCACCCTGATGAAGCGGTTTTTCGAGACCGTCGCCATCCGCGTCAAGCATGTCTATGACATCGCCAATCGCGACCTGGAGAGCTGGCTCAAGGCGGTGATGTCGCCCTTGGAAAGCCAGGTCCGCGAGCATCATCTCCAGCTGAGGCGACGACTCGACAGCGTCAAGCGCATCCATCGCGCGAGCGACGAGCTCGAGGAACGGATTGCCGAGCTCGAGCAGGCCGAAGCGGGAGTTCGGGCCCAAATCGACGCCCTCGCACGCGAGCTCGCGGCAATCGACGCGATCATCAATCAGCCGGAGCTCTTGCCGCTTGCTGCGAACGAGTAACTAGCGGGACCGGTCCGATGTAGCGGCTTCCGCCTTCGCCGCCATCAGCGCCGCATATTTCATCAAGAGCTGCTCTGGCGATTCCACGACGTCGGGATTGACCGGGATGCAGTCGACCGGGCACACCTCCACGCATTGCGGCTTGTCGAAGTGGCCGACGCATTCGGTGCATTTCCGAGGATCGATCACGTAGATCTCGACACCCTGCGAAATCGCATCGTTTGGGCACTCGGGCTCGCAAACGTCGCAATTGATGCATTCGTCGGTAATGATCAGGGCCATGTTCGAACGGCTTTATTGCGCGCGGCGTTCGCGCTCCGAAGCGACCTTTGAGGTCAGTCTGGCAGCGACGATGGGGTGGACGAACTTCTCGACGTTTCCGCCGAGTCGCGCGATTTCCCTGACGATCGTGGACGACATGAAAAGGTATTGCTCCGCGGGAGTAAGAAACAGCGTTTCGACCTCGGGATAGAGATTACGGTTCATTCCGGCCATCTGGAACTCATACTCGAAGTCCGAGACGGCGCGCAGGCCGCGGACGATCACCGAAGCGTCGACCGAATGCACAAAATCCATCAGGAGCCCGGAGAAGCCCGCTACCTCGACGTTGGCGTGGCGAGCAAAAAGCTCCCGCGCCATCGATATCCGCTCGTCGGTAGTGAACATCGGATGCTTGCTCTCGCTGTCGGCAATCCCGACGACGACCCGGTCGAACAGCTTGGCGGCTCGACGCACCAAGTCCTCGTGGCCTTTGGTGATCGGGTCGAAAGTTCCGGGGTAGACGACTTTCAGCATGGGGTGCCGCCGGGGGCCCCGGCTTCGGCGCGGCGCAGCAGATGATAATGCACCTGGCCGGCCTTGTCGCTGCGCGAGAGGACCCAACCCGGAGGCGCGTCCAGCGCGGAAGACGCCTCGAGATAAAGCGCTCCCGCCGAAGCCAGCCGCTCGCACGCGGCGGGAACGAGCGTATTCCACCGCGGATCTGCAAACGGCGGGTCGAGAAAGATCACGTCGAACAACCGTGTTTCACGCGCGAGGTAAGCGCCGGCATCTGAACAGTGCGTCTCGAGCGCGTCGGTCCCGAGTTGCATCGCCGTCTTGCTCAACGCCTGGAGCGTCGACCTGTCGCGATCCACGGCAACGGCGCGCGTTGCGCCGCGCGACAGCGCTTCCAACGACAGCGCGCCGCTTCCCGCGAATAAGTCGAGCGTTGTCAGACCGGTTAAATCCTGGCCCAGCCAGTTGAACAGCGTCTCTCGGACCCGGTCAGGCGTCGGGCGGATGTCCGCAATCGCAGGAAAGCGAAGCCGTCGCCCGCGCCATCGCCCGCCGATGATGCGGATTTCGCGGGGAAGCGCCAAGGGTCGGAAAAGGGGCCGGCGGAGGGAAGGTAGAATTATAGCTTTCGCGTCGCGCACTCATGTTTGATCTGTTCAAGCGTCAACCCGACGATGATCATCGCTCGTGGAGCGAGCGCCTCAAAGCGGGCCTGGGTGCATCGCGCGAGCGCCTCGCGCGGCCGCTCGCTTCGGTATTCGGACGAAAGGCCATGTCGTCTGAAACCCTGGACGAGCTCGAAACCGCGCTGATCTCGGCGGACGTGGGCGTCCCTGCCACAGCGCATCTGCTGGCCGATCTGGCTGCACGCTGGAAGCGGTCCCCCGACGACGTGGATGCGCGCGAGTTGTTGAAGGCATCGTTGACCGAGCTGCTGCTGCCCATCGAGCGGCCGCTGGTTATCGGCCCCGAGCGGCCGTACGTGATCATGCTGGCGGGCGTCAATGGCGCTGGCAAGACGACGTCCATCGGCAAGCTGGCCAGGCATTTGCAACATCAGGACTTATCGGTATTGCTTGCGGCAGGCGACACTTTTCGCGCGGCAGCACGGGAGCAACTCGAGGCTTGGGGAGAGCGAAATAAGGTTCATGTCATCGCCCAACAGGGCGGTGACGCCGCCGCAGTCATGTTCGACGCGATTTCTGCGGCGAGCGCACGCAAGATCGACGTCGTTCTCGCGGATACGGCAGGACGTCTGCCGACGCAGCTTCATTTGATGGAAGAACTCAAGAAAATACGACGCGTCATCGCGCGGGCGAAACCTGGGGCGCCGCACGAGACGTTGCTGGTGCTCGATGCGAATACAGGGCAGAACGCCTTGGCGCAGGTTGCGGCATTCGACGCGGCCATCGGCTTGACCGGCCTGGTGCTGACCAAGCTCGACGGAACCGCGAAGGGTGGCGTGGTAGCCGCAATCGCCAAAACGAGGCCTATCCCGCTCAAGTTCATCGGCGTGGGCGAACAGATCGAGGACTTGCATGAATTTAGCGCCCGCGAGTTTGTCGATGCCTTGGTGGGCTAGACCGTTATCCCTCGCAGCGATTGAAAGTGAATACATACTTCGGTCGGAAGCCCGAATTAGGCTTGGAGAATCAAGTATCCCAAGGGATCGGTCTCGCCGGGTGGAATCGCTCAGTGGGGACAAATCGGAACTTCCAAAAGCCCTTAGCACTCTCAATACTCGAGTGCTAAATAACGCCGAGCACTTAGAAGGAGCCTGTTAATGCCAAACACTACTTTGGCCTTCCCTACCCCGGCCTCGCTGGGTAGCTTGGACAACTATATTCAGGCCGTCAACCGCTTCCCGCTGTTGACCGCGGAGCAGGAAACCGAGTTCGGTCGCCGCCTGCAGCAGCATGGCGACCTGGATGCTGCGCGGCATTTGGTGCTGTCGCACCTCCGCCTGGTCGTCGCAGTCAGCCGCAACTATCTCGGCTATGGTCTGGCGCAGGCGGATCTCATTCAGGAAGGCAACATCGGCCTGATGAAAGCCGTGCGCCGGTTCGACCCTGAGCGGGGGGTGCGCCTGGTCTCGTTTGCGCTGCACTGGATACGCGCCGAGATTCACGAATATATTCTGCGCAACTGGAGGCTGGTCAAGATCGCGACCACCAAGGCGCAGCGTAAGCTCTTTTTTAACCTGCGCAGCATGAAGCCCGGCACCGCGGCCCTTACCCGCAAGGAAGCCAACGGCATCGCCCGTGCGCTCGGCGTCAAACCGGAAGAAGTCCTCGAGATGGAAACCCGGTTGTCGGGGCAGGACATCGCCCTCGAGCCGCAGGTCGGGGAAGAAGGCGAGGCGATGACTCCCATCGCCTATCTCACCGATTCGGACGCGGAGCCCGCGCAGATTGTCGAGCGCGCCCAGACTTCGCATAACCGGAGCGAGGGCTTGAGAAACGCTTTGGCAAAGCTCGATAACCGCAGCCGGGAGATCATCGAAGCGCGATGGTTGCGCGAAGACGACCCCGCGACGCTGCAAACGCTTGCGGATCAATACGGCGTTTCCGCCGAGCGCATCCGCCAGATCGAAAGCAAGGCGCTCAAGACCATGCGCGGCCAGATCGAACCGTCCTGACGCGGAGCAAAATGCACGTCGACGCCGGCTTCACGCCGGCGTTTCTTTTTGCGGCGCGGGCCCGCGCGTGCTAAAGGAACCTAAAGCTCGACTTGCGTGCCCAGCTCGACGACGCGGTTGGTCGGTACGTTGAAAAACTCGGTTGCCTTGGTGGCATTCTTCGACATCGAGACAAAGAGGCGCTCGCGCCACAGCGCCATTCCGGGCGCAACGGTCGCGATCAGCGTTTCCCGTGAGACGAAGAACGACGTGTCCATCATGTCAAAAGGGTAGCCCCGGCGGCCGCATTCCTCCAGCAGTGCCGGCACGTCGGGATCCTCCTTGAAGCCGAAAAACGCCTCGAATTGCTCGAAGTTGCAGTCGAGGCGCTCGATGCGCAGGCGCTCCCTCACCGGCACCTTGGGTATGTCGCGGGTCGACAGCGTAAGCAGCACCACCCGCTCGTGCAGCACCTTGTTGTGCTTGAGATTGTGCAGCAATGCATGCGGGACGCGCCCGGGCATGCTGGAGAGGAACACGGCGGTTCCAGGGACTCGCAGCGGCGGGTTCGCGGCGATGCTCGAGATGAACACGTCGAGAGGCATCGTCTCCTGGGAAAGCCTTTCATGAAGGATAGCGCGGCCTTTTTTCCACGTCGTCAGAAGCACGAATATCACGGCGCCGATGACGATGGGGAACCATCCCCCCTCGGGGATCTTGAGGGCATTCGATGCAAGGAACGACATGTCGATGGCGATCAGCGGCACCGCGATCGCCAGCGCGACCAAAGCGTTCCAGCGCCATAGCCGCGTCATCACCACAAAGATCAGAAGCGAATCGATCGCCATTGCAAGGGTCACGGCGATGCCGTAGGCGCCGGCAAGGTTGCTGGAGCTGCGGAATCCGGCGACCAGCAGCATCACCGCGGTCAGCAGCGACCAGTTGATGAACGGGACGTAGATCTGACCAATTTCCCGTTCCGATGTATGCATGATCGTCAGCCGGGGACAAAACCCCATTTGAATCGCCTGACGCGTCAGCGAAAACGCGCCCGAGATCACCGCTTGCGAGGCGATCACCGTCGCGCAAGTCGCGAGGATGACCATCGGCAGGAGCGCCCAGTCGGGTGCAAGCAGATAAAACGGGTTCTTGATCGACGAAGCATCGCTGATGATCAGCGCTCCCTGGCCGAAATAATTCAGCACCAGCGCCGGCAAAACGAAGAAGAGCCAGGCCCGCCGGATGGGCCGTGCGCCGAAGTGGCCCATGTCGGCGTAAAGCGCCTCGGTTCCGGTCACGGCCAGCACCACGGCGCCGAGCGCGAGGAAGGCGGCAACGGGATTCCCGGTAAGGAAGCTGAAGGCAAACGCCGGATTGAGCGCGGCGAGCACGCCCGGTGTCGCGGCAATCTGGATGGCGCCCAGCACCGCGAGCGTCACAAACCACAGGCACATGACTGGGCCGAAGAGGACACCCACGCTCGCGGTTCCGTGACGCTGAATCGAAAACACCCCGATAAGAATCAGCATCGTCGCCGGAACCACGAAGTGGCCCAGCGCCGGCGCGATGACCTCCAGGCCTTCGACCGCTGACAGCACGGAGATCGCGGGCGTGATCATCCCATCGCCGTAAAACATCGCCGCGCCGAAGATTCCCAGACCAACCATGACCCACCGCGCGCGCGGGTCGCCGATTCGCCGCGAGGCAAGCGCGGTAAGCGCCATGATTCCGCCTTCACCGCGATTGTCCGCGCGCATGATCAAGGTCACGTACTTGAGCGTCACGATGATAGTGATCGCCCAGAAAATCACCGACAAAATGCCCAGAACGTTTTCAGGCCGCAAGGGCAGCCCGTGAGGACCCGTGAAGCACTCGCGCAAGGTATAGAGCGGGCTGGTCCCGATGTCGCCGAAGACCACACCGATGGCACCGACGACCAGCGGTGCGATCGGCTTGCGCAACGGTCTTGCTTCTCTCCGACGCTCCTCGTCGGCGACAGCGCCTTTCAGCATGCCCCCTCGTCGGAGCGCCTGGAGAAGCGGATGTTGAGCTGCTTGAGTTTTCGATACAGATGGGTCCGCTCCAGCCCGGCGCGCTCCGCCACGCGGCTCATGTTGCTTTGTTCCTTGCCCAGGAGCTGCTCGAAGTAGATCCGCTCGAATGCCTCCCGCGCCTCGCGCAGCGGCAATTCGAAAAAGCGGGCGGTCACCTCGGGCGAAATTGCGGACGGGGGAGGCAGGGCCGTCTCGCCGAGCAGCCGGCGCACATGATCGCCCGTGATTTCGTTGTCTATCGTGAGCGCAAGATTGGCGATCACGTTGTGCAGATGGTCCAGATTTCCCGGCCAGTATGCAGCCGAGAGCGCCGACACCGCGCCCATCTGCAGCGTACCCAGCGTGCGCTGGCTTGCGGTGATTTCGCGCCAGAACCGGTCGATCAACGCCGGAAGATCCTCGCGCCTCTGCCGCAGCGGCGGAAGCATCACGGTGCCGGCGGACAGCGCGGCAAGGAGTGCCGGGTCGAAGCGTCCCTCGGCGGCGAGATTGCCGAGCTGCTCGCTGCTTGTGCATACCAGCACCGTGTTGTGTTTTTCGATTTTGGGCAAAAGAAACGCCAGGCCCTTTTGCTCTGCTTTCGAGTACGTGCCGATTTCGGCGCAGTAAAGCGTCCCTTCGCGCGCTTCTTCGAGCACCTGCAGCGGATTAGTCGCGAACCTGGCCCCGTTGGCGAGCGCTACGAAGGGCGTGTCGGAAACATGGAGTGCCCGCGCGACGATCTCGTGGCCGGTGCCGGGCTCGCCGATGAGCAGCACAGGGCGGTTGGCCCGCAACAACTGCTCGATCGCGCGCTCGATCTCGATCACCGCCG
>VBCZ01000151.1:0-17748 GCA_005889025.1 Betaproteobacteria bacterium | reverse complement strand
GCAAGCCGACGGGCTTCTCAAGGAAATCGAATGCGCCGATCTTCGTGGCCTCGACCGCGGTTTCGATCGTGCCGTGCCCGGACATGATCACGACCGGCATGGTGAGCTGGCCATTCGCCGCCCACTCTCGCAGCAGCGTAATGCCGTCGGTGTCCGGCATCCAGATGTCGAGCAATACCAGCGCGGGCTCAAATTTCGACCGGTAGCTGCGAGCGGTTCCCGCGTCTTCCGCAAGGCTCACCCGATACCCTTCGTCCTGCAGTATTTCCGACAGAAGCTCGCGAATGCCCACTTCGTCGTCGACGACAAGAATTTCTTTTGGCTGCGGAATCACGTCTTGGCCCCTTCGAGCGGAAAGTACAAAGTCACCAGCGCTCCCCGAGGGGGCTGATTCTCGATCGTTACGCGGCCGCGATGCTCCTCGACGATCTTCTTGACGATGGCGAGCCCGAGTCCGGTGCCTTTGCCTTTGGTGGTCACATAAGGCTCGAACGCGCGCCGCATCACCTCTTCCGGAAATCCGCTTCCGCGATCGCCGATAGAAAGCGCGAGTTCCTCGCCGCGGGTCTCGACCGAGATATCGTACACGGGAGATGCGACGTCGGCCTGCGCGTCTATCGCATTCTGGATGAGATTATGGAACACCTGGCGAAGGCGCGTGGGCTCGCCCTGAATGACGGAACCATGGTCGGCAAGCTTGAGTGTCACGTGGGGCCGCAGATTTTCGTACAAGCCCAGCACATCCAGCAAGAGGGCGTTGATATCGACAGCTTGCATGCGGCCGGGGCGCGCCTGCCTCGCGTAGATCGCAAAGTCATCGACCATGTGCTTCATGGCAGTCACCTGGGCGACGATGGTCTGCGTTCCCCGGACAAGGGTCTCTTCGTCAGAGCCGTCAAGCTTGCCCGCGAGCTTCACCGCTAATCGCTCCGCCGAGAGCTGGATCGGCGTCAGAGGATTTTTTATCTCATGCGCGAGCCGTCGCGCAACTTCGGCCCACGCGGCATCTCGCTGCGCTTCCGCGAGCTCGGTCACGTCGTCGAACACGACGACGCACCCGGGCGCCGGCTCGCCGGGCAGGCCGGATCCCCGCACCAACAGCACTCGGGTGTGACTCGATACCGCGAGCTCGGCTTGGCGCTGCCATTGGCCGTCGCGTCCCCCGCGAAACCCTTGGGCAACGAGGTCGGCAAACGCCGACAATCCCGGCAGCCGCCTTCCCCAGTCGGCGAGCGGCACACCGATCAAATCGGCAAGAGGCTGCTGCAGAACCACCGCTGCGCTGGGATTCGCGGTGCGCAGCCGAAATGCATTGTCGAACGCGAGCACGCCCGCAGAAAGATTGGCGAGTACGCTTTCGAGATACGCGCTGGTCGTTTCGATCGCGCGCCGATTCTCTTCCGCCTTGCGTTGCGCTTCCGCAAGCTGCGCGGTCATGGTGTTGAACGATTCGGTGAGCACGCCGAGCTCGTCGCGGCTTTGCACCGGGTTGCGGCGAGTGAAATCTCCCTGTGCAACCGCGCGCGTTCCCTCCGCAAGCAGCCCCAGCGGCCTGCTGAACTGCTCCGACAGCACAACCGCAAGGCCCAGCGCGGAAAACAGCGCAAGCAGCAAGGTCAGCGTCAGCGTCAGCGCGTAAAGCCGCTTGAGCGCTCCGCGCGAAAACGAGATCTCCTGGTAGTCGCGGTAGCCGGCCTGCACTTTCACGGCATCCTGCTGCAGCGCTTTTGGCACGGGCTCGACGACCTGCAGCAAGCGCCAGGGAATCTCGCGCGGCGCATCGCCTGCGCCGGTGGCGGCTCGGGCGTCGCGGTCGAGCCCGACACCCCGCCCACCGCGAGCACGCCGCCCGACGTTGAGAACAGCGTAGCCTCGTATACGCCTGCCTGCTCGCTGGCGCGATTGAGGCTTGCCGCCATTCCCCCGAGCTCGCTTTCCTGCAGTGTCAACGCAAGCTGAGTCGCCTTGTTGGTCGTCTCCTTGAGCAGGTAGTCGAGCGCATTTCGACCGAGATTCAGGCCGCCTTCGAGCGCGCGGTCGACGCGCACGTCGAACCACGACTCGATACTCTTTCCCAGGAACTGCATCGACACCCCATACAGCAGCGCACCCGGCAGCACCGCGACCATCGCGAACAGCCACACCAGCCGCACCGCAAGTCGGGATCCGAAAACGCCCGACTTCAGGTTCTTGCGCAGCCGCCACAACTGGTAGCCGACGAGCACCATCAGCAACGCGACCAGAGTCCCGTTAAGAACGACCAGCACGTTGTAGCTGCCCGCAAAAAGTTCCGTGTTCGCGGTCGCGGTTGCAAGCAGAAAAAGAAAGATCGTCCCGAGTGCCGCGCAACCGAGCAAGACATAGCGCAAACCACGCGTTCCACGAAGCGTGGTCAAGGGACGAAGCTCCAGCGATACCATTCCGATTGCAGCGACCACTCGCGGGACGCGAGCGCGTTCAGCTGGAACGGCTTGGGCAACTGAGTCACGTCGAGGCGCAAGCGTACCGCGGCGTCGTAACGGTCGTCTTTCGACAGCGCTTCCTTGGATATGACCGGGCGGGAAACCACGCGCGAAAGCAGGTGCTCGACCTCCTCGAGCGAGCCGAATTGCTGGCTCAACAGTCCGCTGGTCACGCGGTATTGCTGTGTCAATGGCGAATAGCTGATTCGATACTGTACCGCCCATTGAGCCACCTTCTCGTCGACCCAGTACCAGCGGGGACGCGTTAGCTCGAATTCGAGTATGAAATAAAGCGACACGCCTTTTTGCAGCGCTTCCTCGAGCGTGGGGTTGAATGCGACGTCGAACTGCGCATTGAGGACATACTCGTCGCCCTCGAGCCGCAGCTCGGCCGATTGGACTGCGATCGTGTCCGCGAACGCTCTCTCAGCGTGTGACAGAACAAAGAACGCGGCCAGACAGCACAGCAGACCGCACAGGATGCGAAGCGTCGACGACATGCAACAGGCGGCGGCGGACCGCGTGCGATCGATTTCGGGAACTCAGCTTTTGTGGAGGAGGGCGAAAAAAAACCCGTCGTGATTGTGCGCTGCGCCAGGGCCGGCTGGCAAGAGTTGGCCGTCGATCGAACCCGGCGGCAGTGCGACGGGAATGGCTTCGGCGTCACCATGCCTGGCGAGAAAAGCGGCGACCTGAGCTTGATTCTCCGCGCGAAAAATAGAGCAGGTTGCGTAGAGCATCGCGCCGCCACGCGCAAGAAGCGGCCAAAGCGCATCGAGCAGCCTTGCCTGCTGCCCGGCGAAGTCTTCGATATCGGTTTCGCGTCGCAGCCATTTTCCATCGGGATGCCTGCGCACGATGCCCGACGCGGTGCACGGCGCGTCGACAAGGATCCGGTCGAAAGCGAAGCCGTCCCACCATGAATGCACGTCCGCCGCGTCCGCGTGCACGAGGCGTGAGGAAAACTTCAGGCGGCGAAGGTTTTGCTCCACGCGCTGCAGTCGCGCCGCGTCTGCATCGACGGCAGTGAGATCCGTGTCCCAGAGCTCGGCGATATGTGTTGTCTTGCCTCCCGGCGCCGCGCACGCGTCGAGCACGCGCATGCCATCGCGCGCATCGAGCAAGGGTGCGGCAAGCTGCGCGCCTGCGTCCTGGACCGAAAACCAGCCGCGGTCGAACCCCGGAAGCTCGGTCACGGCGCGCGGGCGCGCCACGATCACGCCAACCTCGCCGACGCGCTCTGCTGTTACGCCGCACGCGTCGAGCTCGCGCACGTAGACATCGGGGCCGATCGCACGGCGATTGATTCGCAATGCGAGCGGCGGTCGCGTATTGCCTGCATCGAGGACGGCCGCCGCGTCGTCGGGATACTCGGCGTGCACGCGATCGATCCACCAGCGCGGGTATGAAAAACGTCCCACAGGGTCGCGCGCCGCGTCCGCCAGCACCGCATCGCGCCGGCGAAGAAACGAGCGCAGGATCGCGTTCGTGAGGCCCTTGGCCGACGTGCGCCGAATGCGCGACGTCGCGCGCACTGCGCCGTCGACCACGGCATGCGGCGGCGCCGCGGTGTGGATCAACTGGTAGAGAGCGACCCAAATCAGCGCTTCGACATTGGCATCGGCCAACGGACGCTCCGCCAGCATTCGTGCAGCCGCTCGGAGTTGTCCCAGGTACCGAAGCGTCCCGTACGCAAGATCGTGGACCCGCGGGCGTTCGCCGGCCGCAGCGGGCGCGCTTTCGGCCAGCGCTGCCGGAAGGCTCGCTCCTGCAAGAACGCGCCGTACGGTTTTGGCCGCGATGCGCTGAGCAAGCTCCATCGCGCAATCGCGACGGCGTCAGCGCGCGAGTGCGAGCAGGCGCGCGACGCGCTCCTCGGTCGGCGGATGCGTGCTGAACAGGCTGCTCAAGCCCCCGCCGTGAAGCGGATTGATGATCATGAGATGCGCCGTGGCAGGATGCTCCTCTGCGGCTTCGAGCGGCAAGCCCTTCGCGTAGCGGTCGATCTTCACCAGAGCATCGGCCAACGCGCGGGGATCGTCGGACAGCTCGGCGCCGCCGCGGTCGGCTTCGTATTCACGCCCGCGCGAGATCGCCAGCTGAATGAGCATTGCCGCGATCGGCGCGAGGATGAGCACCAGTATCGCAAGCACTGGATTGCGTTGGTCGCTGTCACGCCCACCGAAGAACATCCCGAAATGGGCAAGCGTGGATATCGCACCCGCGATGGACGCCGTGATCGTGGATGTCAGGATGTCTCGATGCTTGACATGCGAGAGCTCGTGAGCGAGGACTGCGCGCAGTTCCCGGCCAGAGAGCAGCTGAAGAATGCCGGAGGTCGCGGCAATGGCGGCGTGCTCCGGGTTGCGACCGGTCGCAAAGGCATTGGGCTGCGTCTCGTCGATGAGGTAGACCCTCGGCATGGGAAGGCCCGCACGTTGCGTCAATTCGGAGACAATCTGGACCAACTGCGGTGCCGATGACGCGTCGACTTCGCGCGCCCTATAGAGCTTCAGCACCATCGAATCCGAGAACCAGTACGCCCACAGATTCATTCCAAGGCCGAGGAAAAGGGCGACCACCATGCCTTGGCCTCCGCCCAGGACGGCGCCGACCACGCCGAACAGCGCCATGATCGCGGCCATCAGCAAGCCCGTCCGGAACCAGTTACCCAACATGTCCAGTTTCTCCGCCCCGAATGGATTGCGGGGTCTGCAACAGCTTAGATCGTGGCATCTCGCGGCGATTCAAGCGCGCGCCGCGTCAAAACGCGCGTCCGCACCGAGTGGATGGCCGGCAAGAAACGCCGCCACGCTCATCCGCTTGCCGCCCGCGCGCTGAATTTCACGAACGACCACCGCGCCGTCACCTGCCGCGACGACGATGCCCGCGGCATCGGCGCGCGCTATCGTTCCGGGACGCCCATAGTGTCCCTCGAGAGGCTCCGCCGCGCGGATCTTGATCGCTTCGCCTTCCAGGCGCGCCGTCGCTCCCGGCGTCGGATCGAACGCGCGCACTTTACGATCGATCATGGTCGCGCTTTCGGTCCAATCGAGGTCGGTTTCATCGCTACGAACCTTCGCTGCGTAACTCGCGCCTTGCAACGGCTGCGGCGTCGTCGGCAGCCTTTCTTGGCTCTCCAGCTCGCACAGCGTCGCGATGATCGCCTTGGCGCCTTCGGCGGCGAGCCGCTCCCCCAGGCTGCCGGCTGTTTCCCTCGAGCCGATTGAAAGGACCCGCTTGGCAATCACCGGACCGGTATCGAGTCCGGCATCCATTTGCATAATGCTGATCCCGGTCTCGGTGTCGCCCGCCAGCAGCGCCCGTTGGATGGGCGCGGCGCCCCGCCACCTTGGCAGAAGCGACGCGTGGATATTGACGCAACCATACCGTGGCCAGTCCAGCACCATACGGGGCAGGATGAGTCCGAAGGCGGCGACCACGAGTACGTCGAGCGAAATGGAAACCAGTGGAGCGCTCGCTGCGTCGTCGCTCAAGCTCGACGGCTGCACGATGGGTAATCCGTGGTCCAGCGCGAGCACCTTGACGGGGCTGGGAGTGCGCTGCAGGCCACGCCCTTGCGGTCGATCGGGCCGCGTCAACACCAGGGCGACGTCGTAGCGCGCGTCGAGGATGGCCGCAAGTGCCTTGGCCGCAAATTGCGGGGTACCGGCGAAGCCGATGCGCAGCTTGCGAGCCACCGGGCTAGCTTGCCAGACGTTGTTTTTTCTTCAGGCGGGCGGCTAGCCGCGCACGCTTCAATGGGGAGAGGTAGTCGACGAAGACCTTGCCGACGAGGTGGTCCATCTCATGCTGAACGCATACCGCGAGCATACCGTCGGTACCAAGCTCGAACGATTCGCCGTGTTCGTTCTGCGCCCGCATGGTTATTTTCTCGGCGCGCACGACTTTGTCGTAATACCCGGGCACCGAAAGACAACCTTCCTCGCATTCCAACTCGCCTTGGGCGGACAGGATCTCCGGGTTGATAAACACCCGCAAGTCATTGCGGGCTTCGCTGATGTCGATGACGATGATCCGTTTATGAACATCGACTTGCGTCGCCGCCAAACCGACCCCGGGTGCGGAATACATCGTTTCGGCCATGTCCCGTACGAGTTTTTGCACCGCCGCGGTCACCGCAGCCACCGGCGCGGCGACTTTTCTGAGACGGGGATCGGGATATTCTAGGATGTCCAGCAACATAATTGCTTGCAAAATGGATACTCGGGATGCAGAATCACCCCTAAGCCCTTATTTTGGGGCAGTTTAGGACGTTCGCAAGTCCGCCAATGCCATGTTCAGAGGGGCCCTATGCGCCTAAATTCTACCACAGCGAGGCTGCTGTTTTCGGTCGGCGCGCTGTCGCTGCTACTCGCGTTGCCCATCGCTTCTGCCGCGGAAATTCAACTGCAGGACAACCGTCCCGACAGATACACGGTTCAGCGGGGCGACACGCTCTGGGGCATCTCGGGCAAATTTCTGAAGGAACCATGGCGCTGGCCGGAAATCTGGCGAATGAATCGCGACCAGATCAAGAACCCGCACAGGATCTACCCAGGCGATGTCATCGCGCTCGACAGGGTCGATGGACAATGGCGGCTCTCGGTCGACCGCGAGCGGGAGACGGTTCGGCTCTTGCCCAGCGTTCGCATCGACCGTCTCGAAGCCGAAGCCATCCCGAGCATTCCTCCCGGCGACATCGAGCCGTTCCTGACGCAACCCGTCATCACGGGCGCCGAAGGATTGCCCGGCGCGGCGAAGATCATCGCCGCCCGAGATAACCGCGTCGTGCGCGGCGAAGGCGATTTTGTCTATGCGATCAATGTCGACGATAAGGGCGGAACGCAGTGGTACATCTACCGACCGGGCAAGGTCTTGCGCTCATACGACAACAATGAGGCGCTTGGGTATGAGATGCGCTACCTGGGCACTGCGCGCGTCGAGCGTTTCGGGGAAGTGAGCCGCATGCAGATCACGTCGGCACGCGAGGAGGTTCTCATCAACGATCTGCTCATCCCGGCCCCCCGCGAGGTGCTTGTGAACTACGTGCCGCACGCACCGGATTACGCGGCAGACGGCCATATCATCGCGCTTTACGGCGATTCGGCCGAGGCGGGCCGGGGCTTTATCGTCACCCTCGACCGGGGAACGAAGGATGGAATGGAAATCGGCCACGTGCTTGCGATCTACCACCCGACGCCCGTCATCGCCGATCCTCGACCCTATGAAGGCCCGGACATCCTCGCCAGGTTTGCCGAACACACGCGAGTCGTCGCACCCCCGACGCGCTACCTCAATATCCCCCCCGAGCGCTCGGGACTCTTGTTCGTCTTCCGCGTGTTCGACAGAGTCGCCTACGCAATCGTCCTCAATGCGGCGGAGCCGGTCGTGGTGGGCGACTTGGTGCGCAAGCCCTAGCTAAGCGCCGCATCCTCGCCCCATGGAGATCGACGCCCGCGTCGAGGCTTGGGCGTCGCTGCAGCTTCTGGCGGGAATCCCCGCGCGTTCGCTGGTCGCACTGCTCAAGGCATACGGGTCGCCGCACGCGGTGCTGAACGCTTCGCGCGCTAGCCTCGGAAAGCTCGTCCCTGCGGAAATAGCGGCGCTTATCGCGCAGGGCCCGGATACCGGCCAGCTGGAGAGAACGCTCGCATGGATCGCCGAACCCGGGCATGCGCTCGTCGCGTGGGACGATGGCGATTACCCAAAGGCGCTGCTGACGACGGCGGATCCGCCTCCCGCGTTTTACTATCGCGGCCGCCGCGAGCTTCTCAACCAACCCTCGTTTGCCATCGTCGGCAGCAGGAACGCCACGGCGCAGGGTGTGGACAATGCCGAAGCGTTTGCCGTGGCGCTGTCGGCGGCAGACTTCACTATCGTCAGCGGCCTCGCCCTAGGGATCGATGCCGCCGCGCACCGCGGGGGACTGAGCGCCAAGGGCAGCAGCATTGCGGTTGTCGGAACCGGGCTCGATCGAATTTACCCATCCGCCAACCGGGACCTCGGAGAGCGGCTTGCACAGCAGGGCGGGCTTCTGTCCGAATTCCCGCTCGGCACGCCCCCGCTGCCGTCGAACTTTCCTCGCCGGAACCGCGTGATCAGCGGGCTTTCACGAGGCGTGCTGGTCGTCGAGGCGACGTTGGCAAGCGGATCGCTGATCACGGCGAGATTCGCGGCCGAGCAGGGCCGGGAGGTCTTTGCCATTCCGGGATCGATTCATTCCCCGTTCTCCAAAGGCAGCCACCGGCTTATCAAGGAAGGAGCGAAACTGGTGGAGACCGCGCAGGACGTGCTCGAGGAGCTGGGCATCATCGGGTTACGAATTGCTCGGGATCGATGCGCTCGCAGAGCGAAGCGGTTTGGACGCGGGTGCGGTGAGCGTGGCGCTGGTCGAGCTCGAGCTTGGGCGTCGAGTTGCGACACTTCCAGGAGGTCTATTCCAGCGCCTGCGCTGAAATGCTGCGCCTCGGTCGAGAGTTTTGTTGTACCCCCGCCGCTCCTTCTCTTATCATCTGCTCCCCCCGACACGCCAAACCCAGAACCTTCGATGGTTAAAAGCCTGATCATTGCAGAGAAGCCCTCCGTTGCCGCGGATATTGCGCGCGCCCTCGGCGGGTTTGCCCGGCATGACGATTACTTCGAGAGCAGCCGGTATGTGCTCTCGTCGGCGGTCGGTCATCTGCTCGAGATCGGGATGCCGGAAGAGGAGGAGGTCAAGCGCGGCAAGTGGACTTTCGCCCACCTGCCGGCTATCCCTTCGAAATTCGCATTGAAGCCGATCGAAAAATCCGAGTCGCGGCTGCGGCTGCTGCTGAAGCTCCTGAAGCGCAAGGACGTGACCGAGCTTATCAATGCCTGCGACGCGGGCCGCGAGGGCGAGCTCATATTCCGATACATCGCTCAATACGCCAAGACATCGAAGCCGATCCGGCGACTGTGGCTGCAATCGATGACGCAGGGAGCGATCCGCGACGCATTCGGAGACCTGCGCAGCGACGAGGCAATGCGCCCGCTTGCGGACGCCGCGGTTTGCAGATCCGAGTCGGACTGGCTGGTCGGGATCAACGGCACGCGGGCGATGACCGCGTTCAACTCGAAATCGGGCGGCTTCCAGCTGACGACTGTGGGCCGCGTGCAGACGCCCACGCTCGCGATTCTCGTCGAGCGCGAAGAAAAGATTCGCGCGTTTAAGCCCCGTGCATACTGGGAAATACTCGGTACTTTCATTGCGGCCAGCGGCCCGTACGAGGGGCGGTGGTTCGACGAAAAATTCAAGAAGATCGAAGATGACCCCGACTCGCGCGCGGAGCGGCTCTGGGACGAGGCCAAAGCGCGAGCGATCGCGACAAAATGCGAAGGCCAACCGGGCGTCGTCTCGGAAGAGACCAAGCCGTCCACGCAGGTCTCTCCCCTTCTCTACGATCTGACCAGTCTTCAGCGGGAAGCGAACGGCCGCTTCGGCTTGTCGGCGCGGACGACGCTTTCGCTTGCGCAAGCGCTGTACGAAAAACACAAGCTACTGACCTATCCGAGAACGGACGCGCGCGCGCTGCCGGAGGATTACCTGCCGACCGTGCGCGACACGCTCGAGTCGCTGCGCGAAACCAGCGCTTACTCGACGTTCGCCGGGCAGATTCTCAAGTCGAAGTGGGTGAAGCCAAACAGGCGGATCTTCGACGACAGCAAGATTTCCGATCACTTCGCGATCATTCCAACGCTGCAGCGGCCCAAGCACTTGAGCGAGCTGGAAACCAAACTCTACGACCTTGTGGTCAAGCGATTCCTCGCCGTCTTCTACCCGCCCGCCGAATATTTGCTGACCAACCGCATCACACGCGTGGTCGGCGAGCCGTTCAAGACCGAAGGCAAGGTGCTCGTTTCACCGGGGTGGCTCGCGGTCTACGGAAGAGAAGCCCGATCCGACGATGAGGCGACGCTCGCACCCGTGCGGCCGAACGAGAAAGTGGCGACCGAAGAGATCAAGGTGGCTGCGAGCCAGACAAAGCCTCCCGCACGTTTTTCCGAGGCGACCCTGCTATCCGCAATGGAAGGCGCTGGCAAGCTGATCGACGACGACGAGTTGCGCGAGGCGATGCGGGAAAAGGGCCTGGGCACACCGGCGACGCGCGCCCAAATCATCGAGGGCCTGATCTTCGAGAAATACATACTGCGCGAAGGGCGCGAGCTGCAACCGACCGCCAAGGCGTTCTCGCTCATGACCCTGCTCCACGGCTTAGGTGTTCCCGAGCTTTTTTCGCCTGAGCTCACCGCCGAATGGGAATTCAAGCTCGCGCAGATGGAGCACGGAAAGCGCAAGCGCGAGCACTTCATGCGTGAGATCGTCTCGATGACGCAGCACATTGTCGCGCAGGCGAAGAACCATGAAAGCGATACGATCCAGGGCGATTTCGCGACCTTGAGCGCACGATGTCCCAAGTGCGGTGGCGAAGTCCACGAAAAGTACAAGAAGTTCCAATGCCAGTCCTGCGACTTCGGCATGTGGAAGATCATCGCCGGCCGTCAGTTGGAAATACCCGAGGCCGAGGCGCTGCTTTCGCAGCGCGAGGTGGGACCCTTGGAAGGATTCAGGAGCAAGCTGGGGCGCCCGTTCACGGCGAAGCTCAAGCTCAACGAGGCCAACGAGGCGCAATTCGATTTCGGCGACGGTTCGGGCGATTCCAGCGATGCGGAGGCGCCCGATTTCAGCGGGCAGGAGCCCTTGGGTCCGTGTCCCAAGTGCGGGGCGAGAGTGTTCGAAATGCCGGCGGCGTACGTGTGCGAGAAAGCCGTAGGAGCGGAGCGGACCTGCGATTTTCGATCGGGCCGCGTCATCCTGCAGCGTCCGGTCGATCGCACGCAAATGCAAAAGCTCCTCGCCACCGGCAAGACCGATTTGCTGCAATTCGTGTCGTCGCGGACCCGGCGTCCCTTTTCTGCGTACCTCGTGCGCCAGGCGGACGGGAAGATCGGGTTCGAATTCGAAGCCAAGAGTCCGGCAGGACGCGGTGGACGCGCCGTGCGCGCAGTCGCACCGTTACGTGTTCTGGGATCCCATCCCAAAGACAAGAAACCCGTGGAGCTGCATTCGGGGCGCTATGGCCCGTACGTGAAACACGGCGGTGTCAATGCCACGGTCCCCGACCGGGATCGAATCGACGCGCTGACTCTCGATGAGGCGCTGCGGCTGCTCGCGGCAAAGTCCGGAAAATCTGGAGTTGCAGCGTCATCCCGTTCGGCGGTTGCGACTAAACCTATGCGCAGCGCCGGAACGGGGCGGACGGCCAAGAAAACTGCGCCGCCCAAGGCCGCGGCGCTTGGTCGTGTTTTCCGTCGCGGCTCAAAAGGATCGCCTGACGCCTGCGTCGAGGAACATCGCAGCTTTGGATCAAATGTCGAGGTTGCGCACGCCTAGGGCGTTGGATTCTATGAATGCTCGGCGCGGCTCGACTTCTTCTCCCATCAACGTCGTAAAAATCTCGTCCGACGCGATGCCGTCCTCGATCTGAACCCTGAGCAGCCGTCGTGCCGCGGGATCCATCGTCGTTTCCCAGAGCTGTCCCGGGTTCATCTCACCCAGTCCCTTGTATCTTTGTATCGTCGTTGCGCCACGCGCCTCCGCCAGCAGCCAATCGAGCGCTTCCTTGAATGTGCGAACCGCAGCGCTGCGTTCGCCACGCCGAACGGTCGCGCCGGCATGAATGAGCCCTTGCAGTACTTCCGCGGCACTCCTTATTTGCGTGTAGTCGCCGCTGCTCAGGAAATCCGCGTCGAGCGCGGTGGTGTGCGGGGTGCCGTGACGCCTGCGGACGATGATGAGTCTTTGCAGCTCGGTCTGGCCGTCGTAGCGTGCCTCGATGCTGACTTCGGGGTCGGCAACAGCGCGTTGCAGCGTCGCGGCGCTCTCCGCTGCGGCGGCGGGCGACGATAGATCGATGTGCACTCCCATCAGCAACGCGTACAGCGCCGCCGGATCGATGAGCCGCGGCCTGCCGACGCCCGGAATGAGCTCAGCGACTTTGAGAGCCACCTTGAGCAGATACTGCTTCAGATCATGGTCATCCTTGAGATATGCCTCGTCTCTCCCCTGCTTTACCTTATACAACGGAGGTTGCGCGATATAGATGTGGCCGCGCTCCACGAGGTCGGGCATCTGCCGGTAGAAAAACGTCAGCAGCAGCGTGCGTATGTGCGACCCGTCGACATCGGCATCTGTCATGATGATGATGCGGTGGTAGCGCAGCTTGTCGGCGTTGTACTCGTCCTTGCCGAAGCCCGTGCCCAGCGCCGTTATCAGCGTGACGATCTCCTGCGAGCTGATGAGCTTGTCGAAGCGAGCGCGCTCGACGTTGAGGATCTTTCCGCGCAAAGGCAGGATCGCCTGGAACTTGCGGTCGCGACCCTGCTTGGCCGATCCACCCGCGGAGTCACCTTCGACGAGGTAGAGCTCGCAAAGCGCAGGATCTCGCTCCTGGCAGTCGGCAAGCTTGCCCGGCAAACCCATTCCGTCGAGAATCCCTTTGCGCCGGGTGAGTTCGCGCGCCTTGCGGGCGGCCTCGCGTGCGCGGGCCGCGTCGATGATCTTGCTGCAGATGATGCGCGAGTCCGTGGGGTTTTCGAGCAGAAACTCGTTGAGCTTGGTGCCTACAATTTCCTGAACGATCGGCTGGATCTCCGACGAGACTAGCTTGTCCTTGGTTTGCGACGAGAACTTCGGCTCCGGCGCCTTGATCGAAAGTACCGCGGTGAGACCTTCGCGCATGTCGTCGCCGGTCGTCTCGACCTTCGCCTTCTTGGCCAGCTCTTCCTTCTCGATATAGGCGTTGAGCGTCCGCGTCATCGCCTGCCGCAGGCCCGTCAGATGCGTGCCGCCGTCGCGCTGCGGGATATTGTTGGTGAAGCACTGCACCGATTCGGCGTACGAATCGTTCCATTGCATCGCGATCTCGACGATCACGCCGTCCTTTTCGCCGATGGCGTGAAAGATCCGCGGGTGCAGCACATTCTTGCTGCGGTTCATGTATTCGACGAAGCTCTTGATGCCACCGGTAAAGGCGAAGTTCTCCGTCTTTCCGTCCCGCTGATCGATCAACTCGATCTTGACGCCGTTGTTCAAAAACGAGAGCTCGCGAATGCGCCGAGCGAGTATGTCGTAGTGAAACTCGACGTGCGAGAACGTCGCCGGCGACGCCATGAAGTGCACCTCGGTTCCCCGGCGCTCGGTCAGACCGACGACGGCCAGCGGTGCGACGGCGACACCGTCGCGAAACTCCATCTGATGCGCCTTGCCGTCACGCCAGATCTTGAGCTTCAGCCACTCGGACAGCCCGTTGACGACCGAGACGCCTACGCCGTGCAGCCCGCCGGAAACCTTGTACGAGTTCTGATTGAATTTACCGCCGGCGTGGAGCTCCGTCATCACGATTTCAGCGGCGGAGCGTTTGAGCTCGTCGCCTTCCTTCACGTCGGTAGGAATTCCGCGGCCGTTATCGACCACCGACACGGAGTTGTCCGCGTGAATGACGACCTTGATGTCGTCGCAATAACCGGCGAGCGCTTCGTCGATCGCGTTGTCCAGCACCTCGAACACCATGTGGTGCAGGCCGGTGCCGTCGGACGTGTCTCCGATGTACATGCCGGGGCGCTTGCGCACGGCCTCGAGGCCCTTTAGCACCTGAATGCTGGTGGAATCGTAGTCGCTGCCGTTGTCGATCGGCTTGGGATTCGCTTGGGTCATTCGCCTATTTCTCGTTTCTCGTCAGCCGCTAATGCGTCGACGCCGACTTCGAGTCGGCGCCGCGGAAGGGCTCGGATTTTTTTCTGCCTCAAATTCGCATCGGCATCACAACGTACTTGTAGTCGTTGCGATCCGGCATGGTAACCAGGGCACTGGAGTTCGCGTCGCCAAACGCAAGCAAGACCCGGTCGGTGCTGAGATTATGCAGGACATCGAGCAGATACGTGATGTTGAATCCTATATCGAGCGCCTCCCCTTTGTATTCAACTTCGAGATCCTCTTCGGCTTCTTCCTGTTCGCTGTTGGTGCAGATTATTTTGAGTTGATCGTTACCGAGTACAAGCCGCACACCGCGAAATTTTTCGTTGGACAGAATAGCCGCACGCTGCAGCGCCTGCAGCAAGAGCGCCCGAGACAGGTCGATCTGCTTCGCGTGCCCGGTCGGAATGACCCGATTGTAGTCCGGGAATTTTCCATCGACGACCTTGCTTACCAGCTCGATGTTCGAGAACCGGAAGCGCACCTGGTTCGCCAGAAGATCGATAGTGACTTCCTCTTCGCTGTCTTCGAGAAGCTTGCTGACTTCCAATACGGTCTTGCGCGGCAGGATTACCTCGTGCCGGCTATAGTTTCCGGATACGGCCAGGCTGGCAAAGGAAAGCCGGTGCCCGTCGGTCGCAACGGTCTGCAGCAACTCCTTGTCGACGACGAGCAGCATTCCGTTGAGGTAGTAGCGGATGTCCTGCTGCGCCATCGCGAACTCGGCGAGCTTCAGCAAGCTACGGAAGTCGCGTTGTGGCAACTTGATCGTTTGCTGCCGTTCCTGCGCCAGGCTGATTCTCGGATAGTCCGCCGCGGGCAGCGTCTGCAGGTTGAACCGCGAACGGCTGGCCCGGACCGTCATTTTGCTCGATGAAGTCTCGATGTTGATTGCCGCGTCTTCAGGCAGTGCTCGAAGCAGGTCCTGCAGCTTGCGCGCTGCAACGGTAATCGACTGATCCTGCTTGCCCGCAAGCTCGCCGAAGGCGGTGATCTGCATTTCCAGATCGGTTGCAGTGACGTACAGGCGATTATCCTTTTGCTCGAGCAGAACGTTCGCAAGAATAGGCAGCGTATGGCGCCGTTCGACGATGCCTGAAACAGCTTGCAACGGTTTCAGCAACGCGTCTTTGGGTATCTGTTTTAATTGCATTGTTTAAACCTAACAACAGCTAATAGGGGTGGGCCTGTATCGGGTAAAACACGAAAAAAACGAACGACATCCGCACCTTGATCCGCTCGATCGATATGTATGAACGCTGTGCGGGCTGTGGACGAATTGGGGACGAAAACACGAATGTTTGAATGACGCGGTTAATCAACAAATTATAAACCGGATCGATGCCTATTCATACCTGCGTATGAGCTAGTTCCGCAGCACCTGGAGCAGGAAATTTACGTCATGCGTCATCTCCGGCACGGACTCGCGAAGCTTGGCAATCTGGCGACACGCGTGCAGCACCGTTGTGTGGTCGCGACCACCGAAGTTGCTGCCGATCTCCGGAAGCGAAAGCTGGGTCAACTCCTTCGCGAGCGCCATTGCGACCTGTCTCGGCCGCGCAATTGCGCGCGACCGTTTCTTTGAGTGCATGTCGGAAACGCGGATCTTGTAATAATCGGCAACCGTTTTCTGAATGTTCTCGATCGAGATCTGCCGGTTCTGGACGGCAAGGAGGTCTCGCAGCGCATGCTTCGCAACGGTCAGCGAGATTTCCTGCCCATGAAAGCTGGAGTAGGCAAGGACGCGCTTCAACGCGCCCTCGAGTTCGCGCACATTCGACCGGATGTGCTTGGCGATGAAAAACGCCACTTGCTCGTCGAGCTTCATCCCGGTCTGCGCGGCCTTGGATAAAAGTATCGCCACTCGCATCTCGAGCTCCGGGGGGTCGAGCGCGACGGTAAGACCCCACCCGAAACGGGAGATCAGGCGTTCCTCGATGCCCGAGATTTCCTTGGGATACGTGTCGCAGCTGATCACGACCTGCTTGTGCGCCTCGATGAGCGTATTGAACAGGTAGAAGAATTCTTCCTGCGTCCGGCTCTTGCCGCCGAAGAACTGGATGTCGTCGATCAAAAGAAGATCGAGCGATCGGTAGTACCGCTTGAAATCGTCGAACGCCTTGTGCTGATAAGCGCGGACGACATCGGAGACATAGGTTTCGGCGTGGATGTAGCGGATCTTGGCGCTGGAGTCATTGTCCAGAATGTGATTGCCGATCGCCTGGATCAAGTGCGTCTTGCCCAAACCGACGCCGCCGTATACGAACAGCGGGTTGTACGCGGTCGGATGGTCGGCGACCTGCAAACCCGCGGCACGCGCGAGCTGGTTTGCCTTTCCCGAAACGAACGACGCGAACGTGAATCCCGGATTTAAGCTCGTCTGTTCGCTGCGCCGCGACGGCACGATGCCCGGCTTTGGCGCGCTCGGCAGCGCGACCGCGGGCAAAGCGCGATCTCCTTCGGCGACTACGAACGCCAGTTGCAGAGGGCGGCCCACCGCGACCGCGGCGAGCTCCTCGATGCGGCCGGCGAATCGCTCCTTCACCCACTGAAGGACAAAGCGATTGGGCGCAATCAGTTTCAAGCCCTCCCCGGCAATCTCGAGTCTCAGCGGGCGAATCCAGGTGTTGAATTGCTGCTGGGTAAGCTCGCGTTGGAACGATTCGAGACAAACCTGCCAGAACGCGGGGGTCGACATGAATGGAGAGCTCTACGAGGCAACCGGAAAAAAAGAGCGGGCGCTCTCGAAAGAGGCCCGTCGACGCGTTATTGTACTCCTGCGGGCGGGAAGTTATCCTCAGCGGCGTACGCCAATTCATCTTGACATCTGCATACGCAAAGTGCTCTAATTTAAGGCTTTTTTAAGAACCAAGGCGGCCCATGAAACGCACCTATCAGCCCTCGGTAGTCCGGCGCAAGCGCACCCACGGTTTTCGCGCTCGAATGAAGACCGCCGCCGGGCGCAAGGTCCTCAGCGCTCGCCGCAGCAAAGGGCGCACCCGGCTTGCCGTCTAAGCCCGGCCGCAACGCGACGCGGGCTTAGGCGATAGGCTCGATCCAGCGTCATCGTCTGCGAGGGGCCGCAGCGTTTGCGGGTATATTTCAGCGCGGCCGCCGCATCGACGGTGAGAATCTGCAGTTGCTTGCGCTCGCCGCGGCTCTTCCGCACGGACGGGTGGGTTATGTCATCGCCCGCAAACAACTCAGCCGCGCGGTCGATCGGAATTTGTTGCGCAGACTGTTGCGCGAGGCGGTTCGGAGCAGGCGTCCCGGAATCGAGTCGTTCGATATCATCTTTCGGCTCCGGCGCGGATGCACGAGGTCGGAAATACGCGGCCTTTCGCTCGAGGCCGCGGCATTGATGGATTTCCTCGTGCGCTCGAGCATTAAATGAAATCGTTGCTGCTCGCATGCCTGCGTGCGTATCAGTACGCGCTGCGACCGATGCTCGGCGCGAACTGCCGCTTCTATCCGAGCTGTTCGGATTACGCCCGCGAAGCGATCCTGCGG
>VBCZ01000148.1 GCA_005889025.1 Betaproteobacteria bacterium | reverse complement strand
CAGCCAGCAGCGTGCGGCGGCGGCAATGAAAGAGGGCCGGCTGGCAGAAGAGATCGTGCCGGTGAAGATTCTGCAAAAAAAGGGCGATCCCGTCGTCGTGGTGAAGGATGAGCACCCTCGGGCGGACACATCGCGCGAGTCGCTCGCCAGGCTCAAGGGCGTTGTCCGGCCGGATGGAACCGTCACCGCGGGGAACGCCTCAGGCGTCAACGACGGCGTCTGCGCGATCCTGGTTGCCTCCGCCGCAGCCGCGAAGCAGCATGGGCTCGAGCCGCGCGCGCGAATAGTCGCGGCAGCCGTTGCCGGCGTGGCGCCGCGCATCATGGGTTTCGGTCCCGCGCCCGCGATGCGCAAGGTGCTCACGCGCGCGGGATTGCAACTCAAGGATATCGACGTCATCGAGCTCAACGAGGCCTTCGCGTCCCAGGCGCTGGCCGTGTTGCGCGATCACGGAATCGCCGACGATGCGCCGCATGTCAATCCCAACGGCGGCGCGATCGCGCTCGGCCATCCGCTGGGCGCGAGCGGCGCCCGTCTGGTGACGACCTCGATGTATCAATTGCGCCGGACGGGTGCGCGCTACGCTCTATGCACGATGTGCATCGGGGTGGGGCAGGGCATCGCCATGATCATCGAGCGGGTCTGACAGTGGCAATCGCAAAGACACAGCGCAGCGTGACAGGAGGAAAGTCGATGAGCAACATCGCCGGATACCGCCGGCCGTACTACGACACTCAGCCGCCGTACCTTTATCCAGGCTACAAGTCGACGGTGAAACGATCGCCGCGTGCGCCGCTTGTCCACCTGCCGCACACGCTCTCCGAGGTGACCGGACCCATGTTCGGCAGCGACGACGTCGCTCCGGGCGACGCCGACCTCACCGCGCAACACGACGCTGCCCCGCTCGGCGAACGGATCGTTGTTTCCGGTCGCATTCTCGACGAGAACAGCAAGCCTGTCGCACATGCCCTGGTCGAGCTCTGGCAGGCCAATGCGTCGGGGCGCTATGCGCACGACGTCGACGACCACGACGCGCCGCTCGATCCCAACTTCACCGGCGCCGGCCGCGCGCTGACCGACGCCAACGGCTTCTACAGTTTCAGAACGATCAAGCCCGGCGCATACCCGTGGCGCAACCACTACAACGCGTGGCGTCCCGCGCATCTGCACTTTTCGCTGTTTGGCCTCGGGCTCGTTCAGCGCCTGGTGACGCAGATGTATTTCCCGGGCGATCCGCTGCTCGCCTACGACCCGATGTACAACAGCGTTCCCGACGCGCGGGCGCGCGAGCGTCTGGTATCGATTTTCGACTGGGAGCGGACGATCCCCGACATCGCGCTGGCGTTCCGCTTCGACATCGTGCTTCGCGGGCGCGACGAAACCCCGATGGAAACCAGCCGATCCTAACCCGCGCAAGGAAACGAGCATGAGTCTGATCACGACTGCCTCGCAGACGGTAGGCCCGTACGTCAAGATCGGCTTCTTGCCGCTCGCGGTGGACGCGATCGCGCCCAAGGATGCGGCCGGGGAACGGGTGACGGTACACGGCCGCGTCGTCGACGGTGACGGCAAGCTGGTCACGGACAGCGTGATCGAGATCTGGCAGGCCGACGCGGAGGGCAGGTACGCACACCCCGAAGGCGCAAAGGGACAGCCCGCCGCATTCCGGGGATTTGGCCGCATTCTCACCGACGGCAAGGGCGAGTTTCGTTTCTCCACCATTAAGCCGGGCCGCGTACCCGGGCCCGACGGAGCGCTGCAGGCGCCGCATCTGGTCGTGACGGTGTTCATGCGCGGGCTGCTCAAGCATCTACTGACACGTGTTTATTTTCCTGGGGAGTCCGCGAACAGCGACGATCCGGTGCTGAATCTCGTGCCGGCGGACCGGCGCGGGACACTGATAGCGACAGTCGCCGCGGGATCGAAGTCGACGCTCGAATGGAACGTGATCGTCCAGGGCAAAAACGAAACCGTGTTCTTCGATTTTTAATCGGCCGCATGGCGCACAACTCCACGGAGAAGGCGAGCACCCACGACGAGACGTGCGTACTCGCCGACGGCGCGGCACTGCGCTATCACGTCGAAGGCCCATCCGGCGCGCCGATGCTCGTGCTTTCCAATTCGCTGGGGACGAATATCGCGATGTGGGACGCGCAGATGCCCGCCTTGGCGCAGCGGTTTCGAGTGTTACGCTACGACAGCCGAGGCCATGGCGCCTCGACCAATGCAGCAGGCCCGTACGCCATCGCACAGCTTGCCCGGGACGTCCTGGCGCTCCTTGACCACCTCCATGTTCCGCGCGCGCATTTTTGCGGATTGTCCATGGGCGGCATGGTGGGAATGTGGCTGGGGGCCCACGCGGAGGAGCGCATCGACCGCCTGGTGCTTTCCAATACCGCGCCGCGGATCGGTTCGGCGGAGTCGTGGAATGCCCGCATCGACGCCGTGCGCAAGGGCGGCATCGAGGCAATCGCCGATGGAGTCGTCGCTGGCTGGTTCACCCCGGCGTTCCGCGAGCGCGCTCCGCGGACGATCAGGCAGATGCGCTACATGCTGATCGCCAATCCCGCCGAGGGCTATGTTGCCGCCTGCGCGGCAGTCCGCGACATGAACCATTGGGATGCGCTGCCGGACATCGACCGACCGACCTTGATCATCTCCGGCGCGCACGATGTCGCGACGCCGCCGGCGGACGGACGCAGGATGGCGCAGGAGATTCCGGGCGCGAAATATGTCGAGCTGGAGGCGGCGCATATTTCCAACGTAGAGCAGGCGGAGCGTTTCACCGCCGAAGTGGTCGACTTTCTCACGGCTTGACGGAGGGTGCATGGACGAGCGGGAACGCTACGAGAACGGAATGGCCGTGCGTCGTGCGGTGCTGAGCGATGCACATGTCGATCGCACCATCGCCCGCAAAAACGCATTCAACGAAGAATTCCAGGACCTCATAACGCGTTACGCCTGGGGCGAAATCTGGACTCGTCCGGGGCTCCCCCGGCATACGCGAAGCCTGCTTACCGTCGCGATGATGGTCGCGCTCAATCGCGCAGACGAATTCCGGCTTCACGTGCGTGCGGCGGCGAACAACGGCGTTACCCGCGACCAGCTCAGGGAGGTGCTCATGCAGGCCGCGATCTATTGCGGCGTGCCCGCGGCGAATAACGCTTTTCATCTCGCCGAGGAAGTCTTCACGGAGATGGACAAGGCGGCCGGGTAGCGGGCGCCGAGATCGCAAACAGTGCAAGAGGCCTGGCGTGCGCGGCACGCGGATGCTGAGGTCGTCGTAAAGCGCGATCGCGATCGGCAACAGATTCAGATCGAATCTATTTGAACAAGAGCCATTCGAAATTCGAATAAGCCTTATTCGCGATGTGTGCTTGCTCGCCCTCAGCCGATCGACGATGATTGGGGAACGTTGGGGGATGGTCAAGTCAGCGTTTGGACCATGTACCGGCGGCGCGGCGAAGGCACGATCGGTAGCGGGCTCCCCCGCTGCCAATAGAGATGAGATATAAAGCCGCGTCGAGAGCGATCAGATCTGTCCTGAGGAGGAATATCATGCAATCACGACCGACCCTCGCATTCGCCGCAACGTTGCTTGTGGCAGGTCTGGGCGCAATGCCTGCGCACGCGCAGACCTCGCCGGATGCGATGGACGCCCAGGTGCTGGAGGCGCAGCTCCCGCCCCAGATTGCGCCGATCACGACTTGCGACATGGCCGGAATCGGACAGGCGCAGCTGGTTTCCGATCTGCCGACCAACCCGAATACGAATCCTCCGAACGATACATCGGTCACGATTACGTCGGTGACGACAGGGACGACCGGAGGTATCCCTTACTGCCTGGTCAAACTGCTGGTCAAGCCGGCCATCAACATCTGGGTTGGGTTGCCGACGGGCAACAACTGGAACGGCCGGCTGCAATCCGAAGGTGGCGGCGGTTACGCAGGCTCGGTAGGCACGCCGACGGGTTCGATCACGGCTGGTTACATCGGCGTGCAAACGGACACCGGACATACCGGCGGCAGCGGCACCTTCGGCTGCTTGAATGACTGCGCGGGCGCCACCCAGGCTAGCCCGGGTATGCCGGACAAGCAGCGGCAGGCCGACTTCGCGTATCGGTCCGAGCATTTGATGGCCCAGCTCGGCAAGCAGCTTGCGCAAGCTTTCTATGGCCAGCTGCCCGTGTACTCGTACTGGAACGGCTGCTCGACCGGCGGGCGGCAAGGTCTTCGCATGGCGCAGCAATTCCCGCGTGATTACAACGGCATTCTTGCCGGTGCGCCGGCGATACACTGGGATCGCTTCCAGGCGTACCAGATCTGGCCGCAGATGGTGAGGAGTATTGAAACCCAGGGAGCGAGCTATACGTCTGCGATCTTGACTGCGAAGCAAACGCTCGCAACCAACGCCGCGATCGCCGCATGTGCGAACAGGTACCCGAACGGTAGTCAGGACAACTTCATCATCGATCCGCGCACGTGCACGTACAACCCTGCGAACGATCCGACCATTACGACGGCCTCCTGCACGACCACGAACACCACCTGCTTGACGCCTGGCGAAGCAACCGCGTTCTACAAGACGTGGGACGGCGCGAGGAACACGCAGGGCCAATTGCTGTGGTTCGGCGTGGAGCGCGGCGCAGCGCTGAGCGGCCTCGCCGGTACGAATCCGTTCTCCATCGCGATCGCCCAACCGCAGTATTGGGTGTACTTCTATCCGCAGTGGGATTGGCACACCCTCACTTACGACAACTACGAAGCGTTCTTCTATGAGACGTTTCAAAGGGTCGCCCCGATGATGGCGAGCGACAATCCCAACCTTTCCCCATTTCGCGATGCCGGCGGCAAGATCGTGATGTGGCAAGGGTGGGCCGACCAACTGATCATGCCGCAGGGATCCACGTCGTACTACGAGAACGTTGCGAAATACACGACCGGCGGCGACTATTCGCAACTGCAGACGTGGTATCGTCATTTCATGGCGCCCGGCGTCGGCCACTGCGGTGGCGGAAGTGGCCCGCAACCCCAGAATCTGTTTCAAGCTGTCGTCAACTGGGTCGAGAACGGAGTGGCACCGGACACCATTACGTCCACGGGAGGCGGGCGCACACGGCCGCTTTGCCCGTACCCGAAGGTGCAGACGTACATCGGCGGCAGTGCGGATCCCAATCAGCCAACCAGCTTCGTCTGTATGTAACGAAGCGCAGGTCGGGAACGGGGCGGGCGCCACTCGAGTCGATGAGTCCACGACGCTCATGGCGTCGGACAATCCGAACCTGTCGCCTTTCCGCGATCACGGCGGCAGGGTCCTGATGTGGCATGGCTTCGCCGATCAGCTCATCGTCCCGCAGGGAACCATCGACTATTGCGATGCTGTCACGCAGACGCTCGGCGGCTACGCGCAGACTCGCTAATCGCGCGCCTTTGCTTCCACTCATCTGATTCTTGGCTGAAGAGTTGCGAGACGAGCTTGCGCAGCCACTTGTTCCTCGGATCATGATGCGATTTGCGATGCCAATGTTGCTTCAGGACAATTCGTGGCAGGTCGAGCGGCGGCGGCGACATCGCTTTGATATTGGCCAAATGCTCCGAGTAGTACATTCCGATTGCATGGGGTACCGTCGCCACCAGGTCGGACCTCGCGATAATCATCGGCAGCGACATGAAATGTGGCGTAAAAAGGACGATCTTGCGCCGGATCTTCTTACTTGCCAGGAATCGTTCGAACAACTCCTGACTACGGCCTTCGGCGCGAACCACGACGTGTCGAAGCTCGAGAAACTGTTTCAGCGAAAGTCTTTTGCCGCCGATGGGATGATCGGCCCGCAGCAAACAACAAAAGTGATGGGTAAACAGCCTCTGCTGAAAGAAGTTGCCTATCTCGAGGTCGGGGAAATAACCCACCGCCAAATCGATTTCACCGGTCTCCATAGCTTGGCGGAGCTCGTTGGGAGGCGGAGAGACCGAGCGCACCGAAGCTAACGGAGCCAGCTTCTGCAAGGTGTCCAGGATTCTTGGCAAGAAGACCATCTCTCCGACGTCCGACAGCGCGAAGGTGAACGTCGCGGTGCTCGTCACAGGCGTAAAGGACATGCTCGAGAGCAAATCGCGGTCGACGCGCAAGAGCACGTCACGCGCCGGTGCGATCAGAGCCTGAGCCCGCGGCGTGGCTTCCATGCCATGTGCCGTTCGCACAAACAGGGGATCATCAAATGCAGCGCGCAGTTTGGCGAGCGCCGAGCTGACCGCTGGTTGGCTCATTCCAAGCCTTATTGCCGCCTTGCCGACACCTCGTTCCTCGAAGATGGCAACGGCGATTGGCAGCAGGTTCAGGTCAAGGCGTTTATTCATCGAGCTTTATTGGAAAAACAAATAATCAAAATACAGGAAATGCGATTGAATTATAATCGCATTTAGTTACTGTTTCGGCGAAGGATCGATGCGAGGGGCGGCGTTTTCGGATGCGGTGTGGCACCAACGGACCGGTTCAGTGCGAAAATAAGCAAAGTGCGTTGGGACCATCGACTTCCGCACATACGAAGCGGTTCAGCTAGGCCGAACGAGGAAGAATTACATGCTCATGCGCACCCAGGTCGGCATCGTCGGCGCCGGGCCGGCAGGCTTGCTGCTCTCGCACCTGCTGCATCTGCACGGCGTCGAATCGGTGGTCGTTGAAAATCGCAGCCGCGATTACGTCGAGCATCGTGTGCGCGCAGGGGTCCTCGAGCAGGGAACCGTCGACTTGTTGAACGAGTCCGGCGTGGGCGAGCGTATGCAGCGGGAGGGGCTGGTCCACCACGGCATCGAGTTGCGCTTCGGCGGGCGCGGTCATCGCATCGACATGACCGACCTTACCGGCGGCCGATCGATCACGGTTTACGGCCAGCAGGAGGTTGTCAAGGATCTGATTCGCGCGCGCGCCGGCGCCGACGGGCCAATCGTGTTCGGCGCGACCGACGTTGCCGTTCACGATCTGGACACCGCCGTCCCGCGGATCACGTTTCGGAATGGCGGCGAAACCGTCGAGATCAAAAGCAATGTGATCGCCGGGTGCGACGGGTTCCATGGCATTTGCCGGCCTTCGATTCCGTCGGGAGTCTTGAGCGTCTTCGAGCGGACGTATCCCTTCGCATGGCTGGGCATACTCGCGGAGGCGCCGCCGACTCACGAGGAGCTGATCTACGCCTATCACGAGCGGGGCTTTGCCCTCTACAGCATGCGCTCGCCGGAAATTACCCGTCTCTATGTTCAGGTGGCGCCCGAGGAAGACATCGGCGGCTGGCCGGACGAGCGCATCTGGCAGGAGCTGCATACGCGGCTCGAAACGGACGACGGCTGGAAGTTGCGCGAAGGCAAGATCGTCGAAAAGGGCATCACGGGCATGCGCAGCTTCGTGGTCGAGCCGATGCAGTTCGGGCGGCTGTTTCTCGCCGGCGACGCGGCGCACATCGTGCCGCCGACAGGCGCCAAGGGAATGAACCTGGCGGTTGCCGATGTTCGCGCGCTCGCACGCGCGCTGACGGGTTTCTTCAAGTCCGGTAAAACAGATATGCTCGACGCGTACTCGGCGACGTGCCTGAAGCGCATCTGGCGAGCCGAGCATTTTTCCTGGTGGATGACGTCGATGCTGCACCGCTTTCCCAGCGATGATGCGTTCCAGCACCGTCTGCAGCGCTCGCAGCTGGAATACGTCGCCAGGTCGCGCCCGGCAGCGACGTCGCTCGCGGAAAATTATGTCGGTTTGCCGTTCGACTAAGCGGCTACTGAGCCTTCCACGAAAGTTCCCCTCGCCCGCTCGCGGGAGAGGGGGAAGGGGTGAGGGGGAGGATCGTCACGCATTTTTACGAGGCTCGTTAACCGCTTGAGAACGATTTTGAAGCTGACCGGGCTTTGCCGGTAACGTTGATCAGGAGAAAGTCATGAAATTCAAACACGTGATGAGATGGGCATGGTGGCGGAGTTCTCCGGACCCTTCGCGCAGTACGGCCAGCAGATGCTTGGCGGCATGAAGGCGTACATGAAGCAGCACGGTGACACCGTCGCTGGCAAGAAGATCGAAATCGTGCAGAAGGACACCACCGGCCCGTCGCCCGATGTCGCCAAGCGACTCGCGCAGGAACTGGTCACCCGCGACAACGTCGATATGCTGGTCGGTTTCGGGCTCACGCCCAACGCGCTCGCGGTGGCGCCGGTCGCGAGCGAGGCGAAGAAGCCGATGGTCATCATGAACGCCGCGACTTCGATCATCACGACGCGCTCGCCCTACATCGTCCGCGTATCGATGACGCTACCGCAGATCACGCAGCCCATGGCGCGCTGGGCGGCGAAGAACGGCATCAAGAAGGTCTACACCGTCGTCGCCGACTACGGCCCGGGGCTCGATGCCGAAAAAGCGTTTGGCGAGGCGTTCAAGGCGGCCGGCGGCGAAATGGTCGGAAGCGTCCACACGCCGTTGCAGAATCCGGACTTCGGACCGTTCATCCAGCGTGTGAAAGACGCCAAACCGGAAGCCATCTTCCTGTTCCTGCCAGCGGGCGAGCAGGGTATCGCATTCATGAAAGGCTACAAGGAGCGCGGACTGGCGGAGGCCGGCATCAAGCTGATCGCGACCGGCGACATCACCGACGACGGCGTGCTGGAAGCGATGGGCGACCCGACGATCGGACTCATCACCAGCTTCCATTATTCCGCCGATCACAAATCGCCCGAGAACGACGCATTCAAGAAGGCGTATGCCGACGCCAACGGCACCGGGCTGCGCCCCAACTTCATGGCCGCCGCAGGATACGACGGCATGGCGGCGATCTACGAGGCGTTGAAGAAGACCGGCGGCTCGACCGATGGCGACAAGCTCATGGCGGCATTCACGAGACACGCGACGTCGTGCAGACGGTATACATCCGCAAGGTGGAAAAAACCGGCGGCGGCCTGTACAACGTCGAGTTCGACAAGTTTCCGGATCAGAAAGACCCCGGTAAGACTTGAACGCTGTCCGAGTGGCGGCGAAATCTAACGCGTGGGAATGAAAGCGAGTCACACGCCGCCCCATACTTCCTGCGCGGTTTCGACGACGAGACGCAGCTTTGCCGCCTGCGCCTCGCGCGCGATCTGGTTGCCATGGACCGTGCTCGAAAATCCACATTGGGGCGAAAGACATAGCTGATCGAGCGGCAGCAGGCGCGCCGCATCGTCGATCTTTCGCTTGAGGTCCTCCTTCGACTCGAGCTCGCCGAGCTTGGTGGTCACGAGCCCGAGCACCACGGTCTTGCCGGGCGGCACGAAGCGCAAGGGCGAAAAATCTCCCGAGCGGGCATCGTCGTATTCCAGGAAATAGCCGTCGACCTGCAAATCGTTGAACAGCACTTCGGCCACCGGCTCGTAGCCGCCTTCCGCCACCCACGCGCTCTTGAAATTGCCCCGGCAGAGGTGGACGCAGACCGTCATCCCCTCGGGTCGGTTGGCGATGGCAGCGCGCCGCGTTGCCGCGCGCCTTCGCGCATTTTTTCGTCGCAGAGATAGGCAAGGTTGGTATCGTCGAGCTGCAGGTAAACGCAGCCGGCATCGCCGAGCGCGCGTATCTCGTCGCGATAGGCGGCCGCGACATCGGCGAAGAAAAGTTCGAGGTCGGGGTAGGCTTCGCGGCTGATCGCCTCGCGCCCGCCACGAAAATGCAGCATGGTCGGCGACGGAATGGTGACTTTCGGCGTGCGTTTCGTCACCGACTGCAGAAACTTGAAATCGTCGACCTGGATCGGATTCACGTGTCGCACCGGCGCCGTGACGCGCATGACCGGCGGCGCAAAATCCACATTGCCCGCCGCGCTGTGAAAGCTCATTGAAATGCCGCCCTTGGTCTCCACGCCCGAGAGCTGCTCCAGAAAATCGATATGGAA
>VBCZ01000147.1 GCA_005889025.1 Betaproteobacteria bacterium | reverse complement strand
TCGGCGCCGGGATCATTCCTGCGGGCCTGGAAATGATGGACAAGCTCACCATCGGCGCGGTGGAGCCTTTTGTAAACGCGGGATATCCGATGGACGTCGAGGCCATTCTTCTGTGCGAGTCCGACGGCACGGCCGACGAAGTCGCCGCCGAAGTGGGTCGGATGCGCGCGGTCCTGGAGGCTTGCGGCGCGACGCTGATCGAAGTCTCGCAAAGCGAAGAGCAACGCCAGCGATTCTGGTCGGGCCGCAAAGCGGCGTTTCCCGCCGCGGGTCGCATCTCGCCCGACTATTATTGCATCGACGGAACGATTCCCCGTCGCGCGTTGGCGCCGGTGTTGAAGCGGATCGCCGAGCTGTCGACGGAGTTCGGGCTGCGCTGCATGAACGTGTTCCATGCCGGTGACGGCAATCTGCACCCGCTGATCCTGTTCGACGCGAACCTACCGGGCGACGCTGAAAAGACCGTGGCTTTCGGCGCGAAAGTCCTCGAATTGTGCATCGAAGTAGGCGGAACGATCACAGGAGAGCACGGCGTCGGGGTCGAGAAGATCGATCAGATGTGCGCGCAATTCGCTTCTCCCGAGATCGAACGCTTCCATGCCATCAAGCATGCCTTCGACATGAAGGGGCTGCTGAATCCCGGGAAGGCCGTTCCGACCCTTCACCGTTGCGCCGAGATGGGGCGCATGCACGTGCATCGCGGTCGCTTGCCGTTTCCGGATTTGCCGCGGTTCTAAAGTTCGGGAAAGGGCGATAGCCATGCATACCATGATTCGCCCCACTGCAGGCGTCGTCGCCGAGATCGTGTCGCATTTGTCGGGCCGGTTCGGCGCTCGCGCGGTAACTTCGCAGGCCGTGCGCGAACATCACAGCCATGGCGAGGGCCTGGCAGATCCCGCCTTGCCCGACGTCGTCGTGTATCCGCATTCCAACGACGAGGTCGCGGCGATCGTTCGCTTATGCCATCTGGCACGCGTTCCGGTGATCGCATTTGGCGTCGGAACGTCCCTGGAAGGCCACGTCGCGGCGCTCTACGGAGGCGTGTGCCTCGATTTCTCGCAAATGAATCGCGTGCTCGAGATCAATGCGGGCGATCTCGATTGTCGCGTCGAAGCAGGAGTGACGCGCGAGCAGCTCAACGCGGAGCTCAAGGGGACGGGGCTGTTCTTTCCTATCGATCCCGGCGCGAATGCAACTATCGGCGGAATGACGGCAACGCGCGCGTCCGGGACCAACGCGGTGCGTTACGGCACGATGCGCGAGAACGTGATGGGACTGACCGTCGTTACTTCCGACGGTCGCATCATCCGCACGGGGGGACGCGCGCGTAAATCGAGCGCGGGCTACGATCTTACGCGCGTCTTCATCGGTGCCGAGGGAACGCTGGGCGTAATCACCGAAATCCAGCTGCGACTCTACGGAGTGCCCGAGGCGATCTCGGCGGCGGTGTGCCAGTTTCCGGATCTTGCGAGCGCGGTCAATGCGGTGATAGTCGCGATGCAGTCAGGTATCCCGATGGCACGCATCGAGCTCCTCGACGACGTGCAGATGGAAGCCAGCATTCGCTACTCCAAGCTCGAGGGATTCGCCGTCAAGCCGACCTTGTTCTTCGAGTTTCACGGGTCCGAGTCAGGGGTGCGCGAGCAATCCGCCGCGATGGAGTCGATCAGCGACGAATTCGGAGGCAGCGCGTTTCAATGGGCGACCCGGCCCGAAGAGCGCACGCGCTTATGGAAAGCGCGCCACGACGCGTACTACGCCGCGCTGGCGCTCAAGCCCGGCATGACCAGCTTCGCCACCGACGCGTGCGTTCCCATATCGCGACTGGCCGACTGCATCCTGGAGACCAAGGCGGACGTCGAGAAAAGCGGGCTTGTCGCGCCGATTCTGGGCCATGTAGGCGACGGCAATTTTCACCTTGTCGTTTTGTTCGATCCCGTGGAAAGCGGCGCGCGCGATCGTGCCGAAGCGCTGGCGCAAGCGGTGAGCATGCGTGCCATTGCGATGGGCGGCACCTGCACCGGCGAGCACGGCATCGGCTGGCACAAGCTCGACTTGCTGGCCCGGGAGCACGGAGAAGCCGTCGATCTGATGCGCGCGATCAAACGCGCGCTGGATCCTCACAACATCATGAACCCCGGCAAGACGGTTCCGCTTTGAGGCTTGCGATTGGCGCTTCTGTCGCGTCAGAGTTCGGGAATCAAGAAACAGCCTGCCGATCCGGCTCCGGATACCCTGCGTCGAGAACAGCGTTGTGCGCCGCGACTCGATGATCCCCTGGACGGGGTCGTACAGCGGATGAATGATCTCGTCGAAAGCTGGCGGGAACGCGTGCGCGCGGCCGCACAGTCGCAATCCCCACTGCGAATCGTCGGCGGCGGCAGCAAGGATTTCTACGGCCAGGAGCTTCACGGCGAAATATTTCGCACCGGCGCGAACGCGGGGATCATCGACTATGATCCTACCGAGCTGATCGTGACCGCGCGCTGCGGAACGCGCTTGAGCGAGCTCGAGCGGACCTTGGGGGAGGGCGGTCAGATGCTCGCATTCGAGCCGCCGCATTTCGGAGATGCGGCGACACTGGGCGGCTGCATCGCATGCGGTCTGTCCGGTCCGCGGCGACCGTATGGCGGAGCGGTGCGCGACGTCGTGCTGGGGATCCGGCTACTCGACGGCCGTGGCGACGACCTGTCCTTTGGCGGGCGAGTGATGAAAAATGTCGCCGGATTCGACGTCTCGCGGCTTATCGCCGGCTCGTTGGGGACGCTGGGCGTGATTCTCGAGGCGTCGCTCAAGTGCTCGCCTCTGCCACAAGCGGAAACGACGCTCGCGTTCGAACTCGATCCCCACGAGGCCTTGAACAAGATCAATGAATGGTCGGCGGCGCCGAATCCGCTGTCGGGAAGCTGCTGGCACGCGGGCGTGCTTCACGTCAGGCTTGCCGGCGCCGAGGTCGCGGTCACCGCTGCGGTACGACGGCTCGGTGGCGAAGCATGCGCCGGCGCGGGAGAACTCTGGCAGGCGGTACGCGAGCAAACGCATCGCTTCTTCACGAGCGCGCAGGGAGGATCTCTGTGGCGCTTGTCGGTCCGTTCCACCACACCGCACGAGGAGCTCGGAAGCGGGCAACTGATCGAATGGGGCGGCGCACTGCGTTGGATCGACGCCCGCGAGGGACGCGAGTCAAGCTCGCTGCGAGCGTGGGCCGAGCGCCATGGCGGGCACGCCACGCTTTTTCGCGCTGCGGACAAGTCGGCGGGCGCCTTTCATCCGTTGCCTCCCGCGCTGCTGGAACTGCATAAGCGCGTCAAGAAAGCGCTCGATCCGGTCGGTATCTTCAATCCGCATCGCATGTACGCGGAGTTTTGACGTGGAAACTCGTCTCGCGGATTTCATCAAGGACACACCCGAGGGTCGCGAAGCCGACGCGATCCTGCG
>VBCZ01000010.1 GCA_005889025.1 Betaproteobacteria bacterium | reverse complement strand
GAAGCTCGCCGTGCTTCTCCTGTTGCTGACGGCCGCTTCCGCTACCTACGCGGAAGTCATTCCCGCACCCGTCGGCGTACGTTTTCCCGGCACGATCGAGCTTGCGGTCGATGCTACCGATGTGAACAAGCGCATCGTCAGAGTGCGCGAGACCGTCCCGGTGAAGCCGGGACGCATGACGTTGCTCTATCCGCAATGGATTCCCGGCGCTCATGCGCCGGGCTCGTCAATTACCCTGCTAGCGGGCCTCAAATTCAGCGGTGCGGGAAAGAGGATCGTGTGGAAGCGCGATCCGCTGAACATGCACGCCTTCCATGTCGAGGTCCCTTCGGGCGTCGACTCGCTCGACGCTGAATTCCAGTATCTCTCTCCGCTTCAGTCGTCGCAGGGCCGGATTGTCGTGACTGCGGACATGCTCGGCTTGCAATGGCATACGGTCGTGCTCTATCCCGCCGGCTTTCGCGCGGACGGCGTCGCAATCCGCCCGAGACTCTCGCTGCCTGCCGGCTGGCAGTACGCGTCGGCGTTGGAGGTCGAAGCACAAACGGCGAGCGATGTGCATTTCCGTACGGTCTCTCTCACCCAACTGGTCGATTCGCCGGTGTTCGCGGGAAGATATTTTCGACGGGTCGATCTCGATCCGGGCGGAAGCTTGCCGGTGACGCTCAACATGGTGGCGGACCTGCCGGCAAATCTCGCGATTGAGCCTGAGCAGGTGACTGCCTTACGCGCGATGGTCCAGCAGTCATACAAGGTCTTTGGAGCTGCGCCTTATCGCCGATACGATTTTCTTTTGGCGCTGAGCGAGACCTTCTCACCCATCGCGCTCGAGCATCAAGCATCGACCGAGCTCGGAAAGCCGGCTGCTTTCCTGACGAAGTGGAAGTCGCTGCCCTTCGAACGGCCCGACGTGCCCCATGAATACGTACATGTCTGGAACGGCAAATTGCACCGTCCGTTGGATCTGGCGACACCCAACTTCAATGTCGAAATGGGCAACAGTCTGCTGTGGGTCTACGAAGGGCAAACCAATTATTGGACTTTTGTGCTGGCTTCGCGTTCGGGTGTGATGTCGGCCGAGGAAACGCGCCAATTCACGGCGAGGGCTGCGGCGTTGCTCGATCAGCGCGCAGGCCGATCATGGCGCAGTCTACAGGACACGCTCTACGATCCCATCATGCGATTGAACCGGCAACGCGACTGGCCGAGCTGGCAGCGAGTGGTCGACTATTACGTCGAGGGGTTTTTTCTCTGGCTGGAAATCGATGCCAGGATTCACGAGCTTTCGGCAGGCAAGCGTTCCTTGAACGATTTCGCGGCGTCATTCTTCGGCCGGAGAGGAGATGCGCCGGCGGTGATCACCTATACGTTCGACGACGTCGTCGCGGCGCTGAATGCCGTTGCCCGCTATCCGCGGGCCGATTTTCTGAACGAGAGACTGGCGAGCAATGAGCGCAATAACGCCATCCAGGCGCTCAAAGCCGTGGGTTGGCAGCTTGTGTTCAAGGACAAGCCCACCGACTATAGCGAGGCGATCGATCGCGAAAGCGGTGACGCCGACTTTCTGTACTCGCTGGGCTTGATCATCGGCAAGGGCGACAAGATAACGTTGGTCCAATGGGACAGCCCTGCGTTCAAGGCCGGCCTGGCCGGGGGTGCAACCGTGCTCGCCATCGACGGTCGATCATACAAGGCCGACGCGCTCAAGCAGGCCATCGCCGCGAGCAAGGATTCGAAGCAGCCCATCGAGCTGCTGATCAAGTCGGACGACTTATACCGGACCGTCGCCTTTCAGTACGGTGAGGGACTACGCTATCCGCACCTCGAGCGAATTCCCGGCACGACCGATGTCCTTTCCCTCATTCTCGAACCTCTGCCTTGAGCGCGTGCCGACGCTGGCGCGCAACCATTCCGATCCGATCAGAAGGAGCGGCGCCCAATAACACCGGGCTTCGGAACTGCGGCATGGAACGCACGTCGCGCGTAGCCCTTCGCAAGCGCCGCGACTTTGTCCATGCTGTCACGAATTCATAGTCGGTCGCTAGCGGCGCTTGCGGCTAGCCGACGTCTGCGAAAAAGAGGCCTCGCATCCTCCGACGCCCAATTCCAGCGACTCGATCAGCGGCTGGTTCCCGAGCGCATTCAGATTCGACACGAAATAACCGAGCGGCTTCGCCGCGGTGAAGGTCCACCGGATCGCATCCATGCCGCGCTCGTCGAGCACCGCCACAAGCACCTCGCGCTCGAGCGAGCGCGCCGAGTTACGCGCGCGGCTCCACCAGTCATACCATTCGCTGGAACGCGTCAGGCCACGCCGGAGGGTAAGCGTGCCGTACTGCGTTGTGCGCAGCTTGCGCGGTCCCATAACAATGCGCGCTTCGGGGAAGATCACTTCGACTGCGCCGGTTCCCTCCATGCCTTCGATCTCGATGCGAAAGCGCATGTTGCTGAATGGCTGCCGCTCCGGCGCTTGCATGGCAGTGTGCTGCGTCGTTGCCCAGGGCGCTTACTGAACCCGTTCGATGCCTTCGTTCACGAGCTCGAGCGTTTCGATGATGACTTCGTTGCCTGTCGCATTGAGCTCGCTCGGCTCGTATTTGGCGGGCCAGGCCTCGCTGACGACGAAGCGCGCATGGTCGGCGCCGGTCTCATCGGCGATCACGATGGCGATCTGCCTGCGGCTGGTCTGGCCGGCAATCACCTGTTTGTACCAGTGGTACAGGTCGAGCGAATCGGTAAGGCCGCGCTTGAGCGTTATGTTGGCGAACTTGGTGAGTCCGGAAAGCTTGCGTACATGCGGAGGATCGGTTCCTTCGCGATAGTCGATCGGCTCGGTGGTCGTCGGGCCGATGACGACCTCGCTGAAGCCAGCCACTGTGATGCCGTCGATCTCGACTCGAAAGCGGAAATTGCGCAGCGGATCCTTGCGAGCCATGGTCGCCGCTCCTTGGGAAGTACGGCCGTCCAAGAGTAGCGCCGGGGTGGGCAGCATGCAACGCGAATATTCCCGTAACTCAAACGCATCGCGCCCGAATGAATTCGAGCCTACAGAGCTCGGCCATCACGAGGGCTCGCAGCGCGTGGCTAACCCCGAGCGTAAAATAGCGCGCGAGCGACAACGCGCATCCAGCACAGCCGGTCAATATATCGGTGCTCCTCGGCGAGTATCGTGTATCGGCTGCGCCGGAATTGAAGCCGGCTACGCCCGCGCGCTCCGGACCGGCCTGCGCGCACCATTGAACGGAGGCACCACATGTATCGAACCCATGCCCGCAATCATCGGCTGTTCCTTCGCATCGCGAGCAGCCGCGCAGTTGCGCTTGTCGTTTGCGCTCTGCTCGCAACCGGAGTGCAGGCGCAAGGGTTTCGCCGTGGCGTGCAAGACGCGCTGGGACCTCTCTACCGGGACAATCCCTACGCTCAACGAGCGGACAGGCGGCCATCGAGTCATGACACGAGCCCGCGGGGAATGGTCCGGCACTGGAACAAAGTCGCGATCGACGCCAGCGGCCTCGATCACACACCGGTGGCCGACGGAGAAACGCGCGTCTTCGGTGAGCAGCTCGGACCTGCCCGCGCGAGTCGCGCGATGGCGATCGTGCACATCGCCATCTTCGACGCGGTCAACGCGATCTCGGGCCGTTATCAAAGCTATACCGGGCTTCCCGTCGCACCGCGCAGCACGTCGATGGAGGCTGCGATCGCGCAAGCAGCACATGACAGCCTGAGCGCCTTGTTTCCGTCGCAGAAAGCGGCGTTCGACGCGCAGCTTGCCCAGGATCTGGACGCCATCAATGAGCGGCACCCGAAGGATCTCGGCATCGACCTGGGGCAACGCGCGGCCGCGGCGATCCTGAGCTTGCGGGCGGACGATGGCTCGGCGCACGCCGAGCCTCGTGTAGGCATCGAGTTCCTCACCAGCGACCAGCCGGGGAAATGGCGTCAGGACCCGGTGAGCCTGATACCGCTTGCGCTTGGCGCGTATTGGAACGAGGTCACGCCTTTCGTAATGACAAGCAGCGCGCAGTTCCGTGCGCCGCCGCCTCCCGCGCTCGACTCGGCGGACTACGCGCATGCGTTTGCCGAGGCTAAAGTGCTCGGCGGCGACGGCATCGTCACACCGAACGGCCGCACCGCCGAGCAAACCGCGATCGGCATCTTCTGGGCCTACGATGGCACGCCGAGCCTATGCGCGCCGCCACGCCTCTACAACCAGATCGCGATGCAGATCGCCGACCAGATGGACTCGGACGTGGTCGAGCTCACGCGACTGCTGGCGCTGGTCAACACCGCAATGGCCGAGGCTGGCATCGCTGTTTGGGAGTCGAAGTACTACTACGAGCTCTGGCGCCCCGTTGCAGGAATCCGCGAGGCCGATGTGGATCCGGCGCACTCGCTTCCGGGCGACGGCAATTCGGCGACGGTGGCCGATCCGACTTTCACGCCGCTGGGTGCGCCAGCAAGCAATCTGACCGGGCCTAACTTCACGCCGCCATTTCCAGCCTAGCCTTCGGGTCATGCGGGATTCGGCGGCGCATTGTTCCAGGTCCTGCGTCGCTTCTATGCGCGCGACGACATTGCCTTCACGTTCATCTCCGACGAGTTCAACGGCGTGACGCTCGACCGCGAAGGCAATGTGCGACCGCTGGTGCCGCGGACGTTCCGGTCGCTGTCGGAGGCCGAGGAGGAGAACGGCCAGAGCCGGATCTATCTCGGCATTCACTGGGCCTTCGACAAGCGCGAAGGCATCGCTCAAGGCCGCCGCGTGGCCGACCATGTCTTCGACCATGCGTTCCAGCCGGCGCACAAACCGTGAGGCGATGCGGCGGGCAGGATTGCCGGCCAATAGGCGTATGCCTATCTCCCGCGATTGGGCGCTGTGCACCCTGATGAGAAAAACCAGTGAGCGAAAGTGAGCTCGGACGCCTGCATGACCTGGCGCTGTTTCTAAGAGCCGAAGAAAACCTCGGCACCCACCTCGGAGAACTTCTGAAGCGCGCCGCGTCCGTCACCGACGCCGCAAGCTGCTCGATCATGCTGCTGTCAGAGGGCGAAGCGAACGCACCGCGCCTCAAATTATGGGGCTCCACGGAGACGCTTCCGTCCTCGGCCTTGAGCGAGAGGCCCGGACGCGGCGATTCGATCGCGGGATGGGTATTGGCGCAGGGCACTTCGCTGCTGATTGCCGACATCGAGCAATCCAAGTTTGCGCCGATGGCCCGAAACCGCAGCAACATGGGCACGAGTTTCATCTGTACGCCAATCGCTGTAAAAAACCACGTGATCGGCGTGATGAACCTATCCAGTCGGCCCGATCATCCGTCCTTCAACGAATCGCATCTGGTGTTGGCCGATATCGTGGCAACGCTAATCGGAAAGTCAGTGCAGGTTGAACGCTTGCAAACGTTGATCCGATCCAGGGTCGCGCAATTGAGCTTGGCGCGCGAGGGGAAAGAAGTCAGTGCAAGGCTTACCGATGGAACCCTGGCGCCCGCGCGCGTCGCCAAGCTGCTGGCGAAGTCCTTCTTCAAGGACATGGCTGCAGCCGGCTTCGAGCCGGGCCAAATCATCGAGGCCGCGTCCGAGATCATTACCTTGGTATCAACCGACATCGCCAGGTTCAAGAAGCGCATGACAAGGACGACCAAGTAAGACGGCGTCCCGTTTCCGGCGGGCGCGCTCCATGATCGGAGCCCGGCGCTTTTCAGTGCCACCATACTCTTCCGGCACCAGCAGCCGCCTGGGCTGCGCGCGCCCTGCCATGCGGTGAATGCTACAAGGTGGCCACCGACGACGTTCCTTACAACGGGTCGTCGAAGCTCGGCATCGCAAGTCGGTAAGCTGTCGAAAAATAAATGAAAAATGGGAGTGGCTCGAAGCTTGCTCGCAACGCTGATGAGGCAACTCCGCAGACGGTGAGCCTCGACAAGGAAGCCGACATCATGCTTCAGGCGCGCAACTCGATGCAGACCACGGAACCGTTCCGTGGTGGCTTCAACGCGCCGGGACAACCGCTCCTTCGTGGCGATCCGCGTAATTACGTGATCGCCAAGGCTGACCAGATCGTATTTACCGCCGAGGTTGTCCGTTTCGGGTACAACCCTGCCGATTTCGCCCTCGATATCCTGCGGTTTCGGGGCAAGCGATCCGCCAATTCGGTGGCCGCGACATTTGCAATGACGGTTGAGAACGTTCTTACCGGGCGCCGCGCGACCTACCTCGGTGGGCCGGGCCGGATCTGGGTTACCGAATTCGTTTTCGATCTCATCGCAGGGTCGTTCGGTCGCCCGTCGTCCAACCGCACCGCAGCGTCCCGGGGAGTGCACAAGCCGTGTCCTATCCGCCTGTAAGGAGCCGAGGAAGTGCGTTGCAGGTAGCGCCCTTGAGCATGCGCTTTAGCAGCGATGAAAGTGATCTGAGGGCGGTTGAAGTTGCACTCACGGAGCTCGATGACAGCGAACTGTGCGCGCTGATCGACTCGACGAACAATGTCACGCAACTCGTGCCGGGTCTGTTCACGTGGATCGGACATGCGTGCGATTGGGAACTGCGCCGCCGTGCCGGCGTTACATTCCCGCTGCTATCACCCCTCGCCACCATACCGCCAGAGGAGGACGCGGTGAGCATTACCGCGGCGATGACGCTGCGTGAGAGATTCGATCAGGGCGACGGGGAAACTGCTGGCGCAGCGGTTCCGCTGTTCGATGCAATCCTTCGGGTGCTGACCGGCGGCGGGCGCAGGCACTAGCGTTTAGACACCTCCGACATCAGGAGCTCGCATCGAACCCTATCGCCTCGGCCACAATCGCATGCCCATCGGCCTGCGGTTCGCTTTCTTCAGATTCCACGTTCGCAACGTGTACTTCATGTGGTACTACAGGCGAAGAAACGGAAAGCGCGCATGAGCAAGAGACCCGGTGGCGTTGAGCTGGAAGACGACGGACGCAGGCACTAGACCCAAACGGCGTCATACCCGAAGGCTCAAAGTTCAAATCCTGTCCCCCAACCGATCATTCAAGGCTCGCAGCGATG
>VBCZ01000145.1 GCA_005889025.1 Betaproteobacteria bacterium | reverse complement strand
GAGCAACGCGCACTTCGATACCACGCGCGCGCACATCGAGCGGCAAGGTGCGCAGGCGCGCGATCTGCCCTGCGTCCAATCGCAGGATCCGAAATTGAACTATCCGTTCAAGGGCGACATGGATGTGGATGCGCTGCGCACGACGATCGAGGAGGTTGGTGCTGCCCGCATCCCGGCCGTGATGATGACAGTGACCAACAATGCCTGCGGCGGCCAGCCGGTGAGCATGGCGAACGTTCGGGCGGCGAGCGCGCTGGCCCGCGCCCACGGCATCCCGTTCATCATCGATGCCTGCCGCTTCGCCGAGAACGCCTGGTTCATCAAGACGCGCGAGCCCGGCTACGAGGGAGCGAAACCGATCGAAATCGCCCGGCAGATGTTCAGCCTTGCCGACGGCTGCACGATGAGCGCCAAGAAGGACGGCATGTCGAACATCGGCGGGTTTCTCGCGCTGAACGATGATCAGCTGGCTGCGCGCTGCCGCAACCTGGAGATCCTGACGGAAGGGTTTCCGACCTACGGCGGCATGGCGGGCTACGATCTGGAAGCGGTCGCCCAGGGCCTGTACGAGGCGCTGGACGAGGGATACCTGCGCTACCGGATCCGCTCGATCGAGTATCTCGGTGAAAAGCTGCTGGCCGCCGCGATACCGATCGTCCAGCCCACCGGCGGGCACGCGGTGTACATCGACGCGCGGGCGCTGCTGCCTCATATTTCCCCTCTGCAGTATCCCGCCTGGTCGCTGAACAACGGGCTCTACCTGGTCGGCGGCGTGCGCGGAGTGGAAATCGGATCGGTGATGTTCGGCCGCCAGCCGGACGGCTCCGAGCGGATCGCGGCCCTGGACCTGGTCCGCCTGGCGTTTCCGCGCCGCGTCTACACGCAGAGCCACGTCGATTACCTGGCCGAGGTCATCCTCGAGGTTGCGGCGCAAAAGGCGGATCTTCCGGGCTACCGTATCGTGGAGGAGGCAGCGGTGCTGCGCCACTTCACGGCGCGGCTTCAGCCGATTGACGCCGCCGCACCGATCGGCGGGTAGCTAGCGCCGCACGCCAGCCAGCACGACGAGGCCGGCAGGAAGCGCCTCTGCGCCGAACGAGGCGCGCTCACCATCACGCCGGAAAACCGTGATCGCCCGATCGAAGCGTGTCCGGTCGACACGACGGCATCGGACTCGGGCAAGGCCCCATTCGATCCCGGCGGCAGGCCGGTGGGCAGCCGGACCAGCTCGAAATCAGCGCCTCGTTCGTACTCGCGCGCCAGCTCGATCATCGCCGGCGACGCATCGACACCGCGCACCGCAAATCCGGCGGCACACAGCTCTCGGGCCAGCAGACCGCTGCCGCAGCCGACGTCCAGCACGCGGGCGCCGGCGCCCATGCCACTGTCGCGCAACAGCTGGACGATGCCAGGTCCGGTCCGTTCGACATGGTGAGAATAGCCGGCGTGGTGAACCCACGCGAGGTCGTCCTGGTAGTAAGCCTGCCTTGCCATCGTGGCAACATACCACGCAGGTCCGCAACGCTTTCGAGTCTGGGCGGCCACCGCCGGACCAGGAAAAGAGCCAGCGCCAGCAGCGAGCCGCCCGGCAGCAGCAGTTCCAGCATCAGATAAGGTCCCAGCTGCCTTCCGACCCGACGCAGCGTCGCTACAAGCCCGGTGATGACATCCATTTGGCGTGCTCCTTTCAATACATAGTCGTTTGGGCCGCCTCGAAATCGACAGTGGATTGCCACAATCGCGGAGGTGGTGATCGGCACGGGTGCGGCCGATACACTTGCGCCAAAATGCACTCACCACCAATCGGGTTTCGGGCCGCGTGCGGCTCGAACTACGGCCGCGAGGTCCAGATGAATTCCGCCTTTGTCCAGCACGTACAAGCCGAACTCGCAGGCCTGCGCGAATCGGGCTTCTTCAAGCCCGAGCGCGTGATCGCCAGCCATCAGCGCGCGGACATCAGGCTGCGCGACGGCCGGGAGGTGTTGAACTTTTGCGCCAATAACTACCTGGGCCTGGCCGACGACCCGCGGCTGATCGAGGCCGCGAAGAGGGGCTTGGACGCCTACGGCTACGGCGTCGCCTCGGTGCGCTTCATCTGCGGCACGCAGGCGGTACACAAGGAGCTTGAAGCGGCGCTTTCGCGTTTCCTGGGCACCGAGGACACGCTGCTGTACTCGAGCTGCTTCGATGCCAACGGCGGCGTTTTCGAGACGCTGCTGGGCGAACAGGATGCAGTAATTTCCGATGAGCTCAATCATGCATCGATCATCGACGGTATCCGCCTGAGCAAGGCGCAGCGCTACCGGTACCGCAACCGCGATGCCGCGGATCTGCAGGTGCAGTTGCAGGCTGCGGAGACCGCGGGCGCCCGCTTCAAGCTGATCGTCACGGACGGCGTGTTCTCGATGGACGGGACCATTGCCGATCTGGCGGCCATCTGCGAGCTGGCCGACCGCCACGATGCGCTGGTGATGGTCGATGACTCTCACGCGGTGGGGGTCCTGGGCCAACACGGCCGTGGGACGCCGGAGCACTGCGGCGTTGCCCAGCGCGTGGACCTGAGCAGCGGCACCCTGGGCAAGGCGCTGGGCGGCGCCAGTGGCGGCTATAGCCTGGAGGTGCTGCGATTGCTCGAGCGTGAAGGGGCGCAATTGAGGTCGCGACTGCGGGCCAACGCGCAGCGCTTCCGTAGCGCGATGGCGGCCGCCGGGTTTGCCTTGGCCGACGGCGAACACCCGATCGTTCCGGTGCTGCTGGGAGATGCCGCAGTCGCCGGCACGATGGCGCAACGGCTGCTTGAGCAGGGCATCTACGTGGTCGGCTTCTCCTTTCCCGTGGTGCCGAAGGGAAGGGCGCGCATCCGCGCGCAGATGAGCGCCGCCCATGCGCCCGGGCATATCGATCGGGCGGTGGCCGCGTTCACGAGCGTCGGGCGCGAGCTCGGCGTGATCGCTTGAGCTCGAGCGGCGCGAGCGGCATGGCTGTGATGACGAGGACCCGACAACGATGAGAGCGCTCGTGAAGGCCGAGGCCGGCCCCGGATTGGACCTGCAGCGGGTCAAGAAACCGGAAGTCGGCCACAACGATCTGCTGATCAAGATCCGCAAGACGGCAATCTGCGGCACCGACGTCCACATCTGGAACTGGGACGAGTGGGCGCAGAAAACCATTCCGGTCCCGATGCATGTCGGCCATGAGTACGTGGGCGAAATCGTCGAAGTCGGCCAGGAGGTTCGAGGCTTCAAGATCGGCGACCGCGTATCCGGCGAAGGTCACATCACTTGCGGCTTTTGCCGCAACTGCCGCGCGGGACGGCGGCATCTGTGCCGCAACAGCGTCGGTGTCGGCGTGCAACGCGAAGGCGCTTTTGCCGAATACCTGGTCATCCCCGCATTCAACGCTTTCAAGATCCCCGACGACATCTCCGACGACCTCGCGGCGATCTTCGATCCATTCGGCAATGCAACGCACACGGCGCTGTCGTTTAACCTCGTAGGCGAGGACGTGTCGCGAGGCACGTGGGCGCGCGATACATCGTCGTCACGGACATCAACGACTATCGCCTGGCGCTGGCACGGCGGATGGGCGCGACGCGCGCGGTCAACGTTGAGCGCGAGAGCCTTCAAACGGTCGTGAAGGATCTCGGTATGACCGAAGGCTTCGACGTCGGGCTGGAGATGTCGGGCGTTCCCGCCGCGTTTTCCAGCATGCTCGTGCACATGAATCACGGCGGCAAGGTCGCGATGCTGGGCATACCGCCCGCGGAGATGGCGATCGATTGGAACCAGGTCATTTTCAAGGGCCTCGAGATCAAGGGCATCTACGGCCGCGAGATGTTCGAGACCTGGTACAAGATGGTCGCCATGCTGCAGAGCGGGCTCGATCTCTCCCCCATCATCACCCACCATTACGCGGCTGAACGGTTCGAGGATGCTTTCGCCACGATGCTCTCCGGGCAAAGCGGCAAGGTTATTTTGGACTGGGCCGCGTAGCACGCACGCCTTACTGCGCCGACAGCGAGGCGGCTGGCATGTTGTGGAACGCGATGGAGCCGCGCCCATTTACTTCCCGATGCAGAATCGCCCGAAGATCGCGCCGAGCAAATCGTCGGCAGAGAACTCCCCTGTGATCGTCATCAGGGCTTGATGCGCCTGCCGTAGCTCTTCGGCGAAGAACTCCAGAGGAGGCGTCTGGGCGGCGAGATGCGCCGACGCGGCGGCGAGATGGCCCTCGGCGGCCTCCAGTGCGCGAAGATGGCGCTCGCGCGCGAGAAAAACGCCCTCCATGTCCTCGTGGGCGCCGGCGGCATCCAGGATCGCCTGCTGCAAAAGATCGACGCCTTCTCCCGTCTTGGCCGAGAGCCAGATTTCACTGCCCTGGGCATTGTTGTCGCGTCGCGGGGTAACGCCCGTCAGATCGATCTTGTTACGCAGGACCATTCTGGGTAGCGCTGCGGGAAGCCTCGCGACGATGTCCTCATCGGCGGTCTGACGCGGATCGCGCGCGTCGGTGACAATCAAGGCCAGGTCGGCGCGCTCGACCGCTGACCACGCGCGTTCGACGCCGATCCGCTCGACGGTATCGCTTGTCTCGCGCAGTCCGGCCGTATCGACGATGTGCAGCGGAATCCCGTGAATCTCGACGCTGCTTCGCACCGCATCGCGGGTCGTTCCCGGAACCGCAGTGACGATCGCGATGTCCTCGCCTACCAGCCGATTGAGCAAGCTCGATTTTCCGACATTGGGCTGACCTATGAGCACGACGTCGAGACCCGCGCGCAGTAGCGCGCCCTGCCGGGAGCGAATCCGGATCGCGCTCAGACGCATCCGCAGCGCTTCCAGCTTTCCTGCCGCGTCGGCGGCGCGAATGAAGTCGATGTCCTCGTCGGGGAAATCCAGCGATGCCTCGGTCAAGGCGCGCAGCTCGACCAACGCATCCACCATCGTCCCGATTTCGCGGGAAAAAACGCCCGTAAGGCTGCGAGCAGCCGCGCGCGCGGCGGTCGTCGTTGCCGCATCGATGAGATCCGCGACACCTTCGGCCTGCGCGAGGTCGATCTTCCCGTTGAGAAACGCGCGTTGTGTGAATTCGCCGGGGTCGGCCAGGCGCGCGCCCAGATCGAGACAGCGCTGCAGCACCAGGCCAAGCACCGCAGCGCCGCCGTGACCATGAAGCTCGAGCACGCTCTCGCCGGTATAGGACGCCGGACCCGGAAAGAACAGCGCGATGCCCTGGTCGAGCGGCTCGCCGCGCGCGTCCCGGAACACGGCGAGCGTTGCGCTGCGCGTCCGCGGGACACGGCCGATGATGCCTTCGACGATGCGCGACAGGTCGGGGCCCGACACCCGCACGATCCCGATTGCGCCGCGGCCGGGCGGCGTCGCGATCGCGGCGATGACGTCGGTCGGCGTCGCCATGGCGGGCCCCAGAAGGCCGACGAAAGCCTAGCGCCGCTTCGCCTGCAGCGCCAACGTCTCGCGGGTGAGCACGCGGTTCATGTGCCATTGCTGGAAGATCTGGATCGAATTATTGATCAGCCAGTAGAGCACGAGACCCGACGGAAAAAAAATGAACATCACCGAAAACGCGATCGGCATGATCTGCATCACCTTGGCCTGGACCGGATCCTGGATCGGCGTCGGTGACAGCTTCACCTGCAAATACGCGGTGATCGCGTAGATCACCGGCAAAACGAAATATGGATCGGGCGCGGAGAGATCGTGGATCCAGCCTATCCACGGAGCATGGCGCAACTCGACTGCCGAAAGCAGGACCCAATACAAGGCAAGGAAGACCGGGATTTGCACAAGAATCGGCAGGCAGCCGCCGAGCGGGTTGATCTTTTCCGTCCGGTACATCTCCATCATTTTCATCTGCAGCTGCTGCTTGTCGTTGGCGTACTGCTCCTGCAGTGCTTTGAGCTTCGGCGCGATGACTTTCATCTTGGCCATCGACCGCGCGCTGGCGTGATTGAGCGGATAGAACACGCTCTTGATGATGATGGTCAGCAACACGATCGCCCATCCCCAGTTGCGCACCAGGCCGTGGAGCCATTTGAGAAGCCAGAACAAAGGCGCGGCGATGACCGTGAAGATCCCGTAATCGACGACCAGGTCGAGCCCTTTGGCCAGCGACTTCAGCGTGTCCTGCTCCTGCGGTCCCACATAGAGAGGAACCTTGACTTCGCCCGTCCCCCCGGGTGAAATGGGCGGCGCCTGCATGATCACCCCGGCGGCGTATAGACCGTTGTCGAGCTTTTTGGCATAGAACTCGCGCGGCGTCTTGGCCTCGTCAGGCGGCAGCCAAGCCGCAACGAAATAGTGCTCGATCATCCCGACCCAGCCGTTGTCCGAGTTCTTGGTGAACGGCAGCTTGCGGCTGGGGTCGGAAGCGATCTTGTCGAGTTCGCCGAAGTCGATCTTCTTGAACTTGTCCGTCTCGTTGTAAATGACCGGACCGACAAAGGCAGCTGGCGCCATAGAGCTCTGCACGCTTTGTGATTTGGTATCGCGCGTAAGCTGGAAATAGGCGAAGGGCGCGACGGGCGCGTTGCCAACATTGGTAATGTCATAGGCGACGTCGATGACGTAGCTTCCACGATGGAAAGTTTGCGTCTGCACGATCTTGTCGCCGTTGCTCGCGCTAGCCTGCAGTTTGAGCTCGAGCTTGTCGACGCCTGGCGAAAGCTCGCGCGGTCCCGGGAGCGCTTGCCACAGTGTGCGATGGTTCGGCCAACCTTCGCCAAGCAGCCCCGATTGCGCGACAAAAGTCCGCTCGGCATTCTTCTGCAGCAGCCGATAAGGCTTGGCTTCGTCCTGTGTGTCGCGATGCGCCGAAAGCGCGACATCGGTGATAGCGCCGCCAAGCGTATCCATCACCGCGGTGTAGAGATCGGTCTTGATCGAGACCTTTTCGCCGGCCACACTCGTCGCCGTTGCCGCGCTCGGCACCGCACCGGGTGTGGCGGCGCTCGGCGTGGGCGCGTCGATTCCGGCGGGCGTTGCTGTCGTTGGAGTCGCGACTTGAGGAACCGGCGGACGGTGCTCCCGCTGCCACGCCTCCCAGAGAAACAAGGCGGAAAACGAGAAGATGACGAAAAG
>VBCZ01000146.1 GCA_005889025.1 Betaproteobacteria bacterium | reverse complement strand
GACGGCGTACCAGGTCGGGGTCGAAGTCGAATGCAAGGTTGCCGAAGCGATCCTGCCGCGTCACTACCAGCAGGGCTTTCATAGCACGGCGACGTGCGGCGCGATTGGCGCCGCCGCGGCAGCCGCAAAGCTGCTGGGCCTCGACCGCGAAGCGACGCGACGCGCGTTGAGCCTCGGCGCCACGCAGGCCGGCGGATTGCGCGAGAACTTCGGCACCATGACCAAGCCGTTTCACGCCGGCCGCGCGGCCGAGAGCGGGGTCGTCGCTGCCGAGCTGGCTGCGCTGGGCTTCACTGCGTCGCACAATGGCCTCGAAGCCGATCGCGGATTCTTTCGCGCGGCGGGCGGCGGATACAGCGCCGAAATGATCGACGGCAAGCTCGGCATACCGTGGACCTTCGCCTTTCCCGGCGTGTCGATCAAGCCGCACCCGAGCGGTTCCCTCACGCATCCCGGCATGGCGGTCATGCGTGTCGGTCGGCACCAATCACAACATGCCGAACGCGCTGATCCACCATCGACCGCGCACCGAGCTGCAGGCGAAGGTCAGCATGGAATTCTGCATGGCGATCCTGCTGCTCGAACGCAAGGCAGGGCTCGAGCAATTCACTGACGATGTCGTGAACCGACCGGACGTGCAGGCGCTCGTGCAGAAGGTCGACTTCGGCGTGCATCCGGACGCCGAAGCCGCGGGCTTCGATAAGATGACGACCATCATCGAAGTCGAGCTCGACGACGGGACCGTCGTCAAAGGCTCGGCGGACTTTGGCAAGGGGAGTCCCTCGAACCCGATGAGCGACGCCGAGCTCGCAGACAAGTTCGGTCAGTGCGCGGCATGGGGCGGACTCGATCGCACACAGACGCAGAATTTGCTCGATCTGGCGTGGCGCATCGAAACCATCGAGGACATCGGAGAGCTTACGCAGCACTTGCGCCGCAAGATGACCTGAGTACCGGCACGTCGGGGAATGCCGAAACGATCCTTATCGTTCCTCCAGTTCCGCCTTGTAGCGCAGCCTCGCTTCATGCTCGGCGCGCACGTCGCTGATTTCGCGCATGACGCCGGCGACATCGGCAATCCGGGTAATCGCTGGAACGTGGCCGGTGAGCGCGACCTCCTCATGGAGAGCTGCGCGCTCGTAGTGCGACCATATTTCCTTGCCGAACTGCGTCGACGCCAGCGTCGGAGCGAAACGGCTGAAATAAGTGGTGAGGTTGTCGGCATCCCGCTGCAGCATGCTCGCGGCGTTGTTGTTGCCCGCGGCGTTGACCGCCTGCGGCAAATCGATGATCACCGGGCCGTAGCGGTCGACGAGCACGTTGTATTCGGACAAGTCGCCATGGATGACGCCGGCGCACAGCATGCGCACGATCTCCCGCATCAGCGTGGCGTGATAGTCCAAAGCCTGCTCCTGCGTGAGGACCAGGTCATTGAGTCTTGGCGCGGCGTTGCCGTCTGCATCGGTGAGGAATTCCATCAGCACCACGCCCTGGAAAAAACCGTAGGGCCGGGGAACGCGCACGCCTGCGGCACTTAGGCGATACAACGTGTCGACCTCGACGCTTTGCCAGGCCTCCTCCTGTGCCTTGCGCCCATAGCGCGTGCCTTTTTCCATTGCGCGCGCCTTCCGGCTGTTCTTGGTCTTGCGTCCTTCCTGATATAGGGCCGCTTGCCGGAAGTTGCGCTTGTTCGCGTCCTTGTACACCTTGGCGCAGCGAATCTCGTCACCGCAACGGACCACGTAGACGGTGGCCTCCTTGCCGCTCATGAGCTGGCGGAGCACCGCATCGATCAGGCCCTCATGTACGAGTGCCTCGAGGCTCTTCGGGGTTCTCAAACTGTCCTCAGTGCTTGATCTTGGAACGCGAGTGCAGCAAGGCAGGTGGGGCCATATCGCGGCCGTGAGTCCAGCGAGAATGACTTTGGCTGGGAGTGCGTGCCGATCCGTCGTGTCGAGGCTGCGACCGGTCCTGTCCGCGCGCATGCGGCTGTCCCTCGCCCTTCGCCCGCTTTTGACCTTGTTGCGCATGCTGCCCGCGTCCGGGCGCCCGCGTATGGGGCGCGCCGGGGCGCTGGCCTTTCATCATCTGCCCGCGTCCGCGCTGGGTGAACACCGGTTGCGCAACCGCATTCGGATCGGGCTCAAAGCCGGGAATCACCTGCCGCGGGATCGAGCGCTTGATCAGCCGCTCGATATCGCGCAGAAACACATGCTCGTCGACGCACACCAGCGAGATCGCCTCGCCGTCTGCGCCTGCGCGCCCCGTGCGGCCGATACGATGGATGTAGTCCCCGGGGACGTTGGGAAGATCGTAGTTGACGACGTGCGGCAACTGGTCGATGTCGATGCCGCGCGCCGCAATGTCCGTGGCGACCAGCACTTCGATGGCGCCGGCCTTGAAATCAGCCAATGCCCGCGTGCGCGCGTTCTGGCTCTTGTTGCCGTGCAACGCCACGGCGCCGATGCCATCGCTGTGCAGCGAGCTGACGAGCTTGTCGGCGCCATGCTTGGTCCGGGTGAACACCAGCACCTGCCGCCAGCGATGGTGACCCACCAGCCACGCCAGCAGTTTGCTTTTGTCCGCGCGGTTCACCGGATGCACACGCTGCGCAATCGCGTCGACGGTGGAATTGGGCGGTGTCGCTTCGATCGTGCGCGGCCGGTTCAGCAACTTTTCGGCAAGCGCCCGGATCTCGGAGGAAAATGTGGCCGAGAAGAGCAGGTTCTGGCGCTGTTTCGGGAGCAGCGCGAGCACGCGCTTGACGTCGGGGATGAAGCCCATGTCGAGCATGCGGTCTGCCTCATCGAGCACAAAGATCTCGACCCGGGAAAAATCCACGTGGCCTTGACCGTGATGATCGAGCAGGCGGCCCGGCGTCGCCACCAGAAAATCGACGCCGCGCTTCAACTGCGCTGCCTGCGGTCCGAACCCGACGCCGCCGATCAGCACCATCGAGGTGAGCTTCAGATGCTTTCCGTAGGTCTTGATGGACGCTTCGACCTGCGCCGCCAACTCGCGCGTCGGCGTGAGAATCAGCGCGCGAAGCGGTCTGCGCGGGCCTGCCGCATACGGCGACGCACGCGTAGACAGCCGCTGCAGCATCGGCAGGACAAATCCGGCCGTCTTGCCGGTGCCGGTCTGCGCGCCGGCCAGTAGATCGCCCCCTGCGAGAACGGCAGGAATCGCCTGAAGCTGAATGGGGGTGGGAACGGTGTAACCTTGATCGGCGACCGCGCGCAGCAGCGCTTCGGACAGCCCGAGTGTAGAAAAGGACATGACAACTTTCGAATGGGTGCTCGGCCATTCGCCCTCAAAGGGGCGGCCAGTCACAGCCAAACGGGAGAAACTACGGAGGTCGAAATCGACTGCGGCAAGGGACTGGAACAACGGGCCGCAACCGCATTATACACGACATCGAACCGACTCGGCGATCAAGGCGATAGTCTGCATCGTGCCCTCTGCTTCACGCATGGGAGCGGCGGATCCGGGTTGACGCGCATCTCCACCGCGTCCGGTAACGGAAAGGAATGACGGCATGGCCGCAGTCACGCTCAAGAGCGTATCAAAACATTTCGGTGGCAGCGCGGTGGTGCACGACGTCAACCTCGAAATACCCGACAAGGAATTCGTCGTCATGGTCGGCCCTTCCGGCTGCGGCAAGACGACGACGTTGCGCATGATTGCCGGACTCGAAGATGTCACGGACGGCGAGATCTACATCGGCGACCGTCTCGTCAACGATGTTCCACCGAAGGATCGGGACATCGCGATGGTCTTCCAGAACTATGCGCTCTATCCTCACATGACGGTCTACGCGAACATGGCGTTCGCGCTCAAACGGCGGAACGTCTCGCGCGAGGCGACCGATCAACGGGTCAGGTCTGCCGCGAGCATGCTGGGCGTTCAGGATTTGCTGGAGCGGACGCCGAAAGCCCTTTCCGGCGGACAGCGACAGCGCGTGGCGGTGGGCCGCGCGATCGTCCGCGAACCCGAAGTCTTCCTCATGGACGAGCCGCTTTCCAATCTGGATGCGAAGCTGCGCGTGCAGATGCGCTCGGAACTGTCCAAGCTGCACAATCGGCTGCAGACGACAATGATCTTCGTCACGCACGACCAGACGGAAGCGATGACCATGGGGGACAGGATCGTCGTGATGAAGGATGGACGGGTCCAGCAGGTCGGTACGCCGCTCGACATCTACAAACACCCGGACAACATCTTCGTGGCCGGATTCATCGGCAGTCCTGCGATGAATTTCTTCAAGGGCACGCTGGAGGAATCCGCGGGGCGTCGGGTCGTTCGCGCGGGGGCATTTCTGTTGCCGCTGCCGTCGAGTTGGCCGGGGCGCGACAGGCTCGGCGCGTGGACCGATCGCGAAGTCGTGCTGGGCCTGCGTCCCGAGGACATCGACGACGCCGAAGCGCATCCGGAGTGCGCACCCGAATGCTGCCTCGAGGCCGCCATCGACGTCGTGGAGATGATGGGTAACGAAGCCTTCCTTCACGGTTCGATCGGCGGGCAGGGCCTGGTGGCGCGCGTGGAATCCGAAACCACGGCCCGGGATGGGACGCGTCACCGGCTCGGCTTTAACTTGCGCAAGGCGCATCTGTTCGATCCCTCGAGTTCCGCAGCGATACGGTAGCGGGCGAAAATAGTCGTCATCCCGGCGTAGGCCGGGATCCAAGTTGATGCGTCGTTGGAACACCGAACTTGGGCCCCGGCCCCCGGCCTGCGCCGGGGCAGGCTTCGCCGGGGCGACGGTTTGCGGGGCGACGGCGAGGCGACAGTCAGCGGGATCCGCCGGGCGCGTCGAGCGCGCGGGCGATCTCGGCGTGACCGTGGTCGGCAAGGAATCTGATGACTTCGCCGAGGCCGGGAATGCCGGCGCGACCGCCCAGTGCGCGGCACTTCATCGCCGCCACCGCGTTGGCGAAGGTGAGAGTCCACTCGAAGGGCCAGTTGCGCAATTCGCCGATGGCGCAGGCGCCGTGGAAAACATCACCCGCGCCGTTGGTGTCGACCGCGGCGACCGAGAATCCCGGGATGCGGATGATGCGGTCTTCGGTCAGCGCCAGCACGCCACGCTCGGCAAGCGTCACGGCTACCCGGGAAGGACCGCGCGTCGCGAGGGAACGCAGCCCATCCTCGGGGAACGATGCGCTCGCCATCCATGGTGATGCGCATCCCCGCCTCGCGCGCCCAGTCGATTGCCCGCACGGCCGCCTCGGCATCCACGCCATCCACGTGCAGCAGCCGGCCCGAAGTGATGACGGTCCGATCGAGCTCCGCAGGGCGGATGTCGTAGGCTGGAGGCCGGCGAAAGAACAACCGCCGCTGTCCTGCCGCGCGATCGGCCAGCACCACGCTCACATGGCCCGGGCTTCCCTTCGCCCGGATCACGCCGCGCACGTCCACGCCTTCCTTCGAGAGCAGGCGCAAGGAAAGCCGCGACCAGAAATCGGTGCCGATCTTGCCGATGTACCGGGCCCGCAAGCCCAGGCGCACGCATGCCACCATCGCGGTGGCAGTCATTCCGCCACCCTGGACATCGAATTCCTCGATCGGAACCTTCGTATCCGGCGCCGGGAAGCCGTCGATGACCGCGATCAGGTCGAGGGCGTTGACCCCGAATCCAACCACGTCGAACGCCGGTCCTGCCGTCGTCGCAGCGGGCGTCACGCGGTGATGGCCCCCGCCGTCATGCCGCGCACCATGTAGCGCTGAAGGAAGATGAAGGCGATGACCAGAGGTGCGCTCGCCAGAACGGAGAAGGCCATCATCATGCTCCAGTCGGTGACGAACTCGGCCATCAGGCTGTAGATCGCCATCGTGATGACGCGCTTCTCCCACGCCTCGATCAGCACCACCGCGAACAGGAATTCGTTCCACGCCAGAAGGAAGGTGTAGAGGCCGGCACCGATCAGCGCGGGATAGGAGAGCGGCAGGAGCGTGCGCAGAATGGCCCCCACCCGCGAGCAACCGTCGACCATCGCCGCCTCTTCCATGTCCTTGGGAATCTGCGCGAAGTAGCTGCGCAGCATCAGGATGCAGAAGGGCAGCGTGAAGGTGACGTACACGATGATGAGCGAGGTCAGGGTGTCGTAGAGCCCCAGCTTCACCACCACCTGGAAGTACGGAATGCACAGCAGCACCAGCGGAAACATTTGCGTGGTGATCAGGAACATGAGCACGGCGCGCTGCCCCTTGAAGCGAAACCGCGCGAGCGCATAGGCCGCCATCGCCCCGATGAACAGCGACACGAGCGTCACCGCCAGCGCGACGAAGTATGTGTTCGCGAACGTGCGCAGATAGCGCCCGCTGCGCAGCACCTTGTTGTAGGCCTCGAGGGTGAACAGCGCGGGTATCCAGTCGGGCGGTATCTTCATCACCTCGACGTTGGGCCGCACCGACACCGTAAGCATCCACGCCACCGGGAACAACATGATGATGGTCGCCGCCACCAGAATGGCGTAGATGGCCAGATGCGCGCCGCGTCGCCGGGCCCGCATTCCCCACCGTGCCTTGCGCCGGTCAGCCAATTTCGCGCACCGCACGCCGCACGTAGACGGCACTCACCGCAAACAGGATCAGGAACATGACGGTCGCCTCGGCCGAGGCGTAGCCGAATTTGAGCTTCTGGAACGCATCGAAATAGATCGCGGTCGCAAGCACTTCCGAGGAGTTGATCGGCCCGCCGCCGGTCATCACATACACCGGGTCGAAGGCGCGGAACGTCCAGATGGAGTCGAGCAGCACGACGGTCGTGATCACGCCGCGCAGCCCCGGGAGCGTGATGTACCAGAACTTCGCCAGCGGCGTGGTTCCGTCGATGTCCGCAGCCTCGTACAGCTCGTCCGGGCATCACCATGAAGAACGGGAACGCGCGCCAGACGTTCATCGCGGTGACCGAAAGGAGCGAAGTCTCCGGGCTGCCCAGCCAGTTGATGGTCGCGCTGGGGTCCAGAATGCCCAGCGAGGCGAGAAGGCCGTTCACCACGCCGAACGGCGCAAGCATGAGCACCCAGATCATTCCGGCGACCGTCGGCGCGAGGAGCCAAGGGATGATCAGCAGACCGCGCATGAAATTCCGCACCCTGGCGTTGATCCTGGCGTGCAGCAGGAGCGCGAGACCCAGGCCGATGACGAGATGCAAGGCCACGCTGCCCGCCGTGAACGCAATGGTTTGCCACAGCACCTGCCAGAACAGCGAGGTCTGCAGCAGCTGCGCATAGTTGTCCAGGCCGACCCAGGTCTCCTTTTGCAAGCTGACCTCGTAGAAGCTCATCCGGATAACCTGAAGCAGCGGGTACACCATCAGCAGGCCGAGGATGAGCAATGCCCGCCACAGGAACGCGTAGGCCTGCAGTTCTTGACGATAGCGGCGGCGAAACGTCAGGGCTTTGGCCATGTGCACACGCGAAAACCACGCCGGCCCGCCCGTTGGGACGGAAGCCGGGTGTTGCTGACTGTCTCTCGCGGATCGTGCGGCGGGTTGCGGCAACGCCCGCGCTACTTGGTCGTCGCGAGGATCTTGTTCCACTCGGCGGCAGCGTCGTCCAGCGCCTGCTTGGCGCCCTTCTTTCCCTGCACGACGTTCTGCACTTCGGTGGTCATGATCTTGTTCATCTGGACGGCGTAGGAAAGGCGAGCGCGCGTTCGGCAACTGCATCTGCTGGGCGAAGGCCTGGAACAGCGTCTTCTCCTTGAACCAGGCCTGATCGGCGACATCCTTGCGTGCGGGGAATCCGCCCGTACCCTTGGACCACATCTCGATTCCCGTCGGGCCGGACAACCAGCGGACGAACTTCCATGCCGCTTCCTTGTTCTGCGCCTGCGTCGTCACGGTATTGAGCGAGCCGCGCACCATGGTGCCGGTGGTCACGCCCATCGGCAGCGTGGCGATGTCGTATTTCAGGTTAGGATTGAGCTGCTTCTGGATCGCGATGCCCCACGGGCCCTCGAACATCATCGCGACGTTGCCGGCCGCGAAATTCGCCCGCTTCTCCTTCTCGCCGTTGCTCAAGATCCCCGGCACCACGACCTTCTCCTTGTTGGCGAGGTCGACGTACCACTCGATCGCCTTCACGCCTTCGGGACTGTTGAACACCGCCTTGTTGGTCTTCTCATCGATGAGGTTGCCGCCCGCCTGCAAAATCAGCGGGTAGATGTCGTAGGTCATGTTGGTCGGCGGCTCGCCCTGCAACGTGGCCGTCGTAGCGAAAATCTTTTTTTCGGGATTGGTCACCTTCCGGGCGACTGCCACGTACTCGTCCCAGGTCTTCGGCGGCCCGGAGATCCCGGCATTCTTGAAGATCTCGGTGTTGTAGAACAGCGCGACCGCGCCGCTCTCGTGCCCCGCCACTTCTGGTGGAAGGTGACGGGGATGTTGTCCATGAACGACTTGGGTTCCTTGGCGATCCAGTCGTCCAGCGGCTCCAACATGCCGAGGTCCGCGAACTCCGCGACCCAATCGACCTGGACCAGCAGCACGTCCGGGAGCTTCTTCGCCTGAAACAACACGACTGCCTTGTCATGAAAACCGGTGAAAGGCGAGTCGACCAGCGTCAACGTGACATCGGGGTTCTCCTTCTCGAAGGCAGCCTTGAGGTCGGTCATCATCTTCTCGCCCACCTCCGTCGTCTTCCACTGCGCCCACCTGACTTCGGCGGGGGCGGCGGAAGCTACAGTGGACGTCAACGCCGCTGCGGCAAGAACGCACAATGCACCATTGCGAACCACACTTAGAAAGAACGAACTCATGTTTCCCCCAAAGTACGCGTTTGACGAACCGCGGTATTTTCGAAGCGCCGATCGAGCACCAGCGCTGCTTCTAAATTCGAGTGAAAGCTGACTTCCGAATGCGCATGCTTCTTTCAAGTCAGGCCGCGAGCGTCAGCATCCGCGCCAGCGCCGGGGGCAGGGGCACCGGCCCGACCTTGACCGAGGTGTGCCGCGCGACGAGCTCGCCGGTCTGGCCGACGTTCATGCGCATGAACATGTCGCGGAACATGTCGTCCAGAGACGCCATGATGTCCTGCTGGATGTCGGCGGGCAGGTTCCAGAAACGCTCCTTCATGCCGGCCCACGCTTTCTTCCGCGTGTTGTAGACGAACTGTGCATCGGTTTCGTCGGGGGCGCGCTCGTTCGCATGATGGGCGAAGATGTAAGCCCTGATCTCGTCCTTCACCGCCTGCGGCAGGCGTGGGTGGTCGAAGATCAGATTGTTGAAGCCCAGCGCCAGGTGGATCTCCACGGTCCCGGTTTCGGGGAATTTCGATAATTGCTCCTTGGGGAGAGTCGACGCACCGTGCTGCACGACGCCGGCCAGCCCGTATTCTTCGCGACAAACGCGCGAAATGGTGCGCAAGGTGTCGTAACCGACGTTCAATGGCGCGAGACTGCCGTCCGGCAGAACTTTGCCACCGTGGTAGGTCCCTGAGTTGACGCTGACCTTGGTCACGCCGATGGCGCCGTTCCCATCGGCGGCCAGCGCCTTCGGATAGGTGACCATGAAGGCACGCAACTCCTCGGGCGTCGTGTTGTGGTGCCCGACTTCGCCGATCTCCGCGCCCACCGAAATCGTCACGCCCGGCGGCTCGAGCTCGCGCACGAGGCGCGTGAATCCCGCCGTCAGTTCCGCATTGAGGCGTTGCTGATCCACCACCGTCGGCAAGGAGAGGTCGACCACCGTGGATGCGTCGATGTCGATGTTGAAAAAGCTGGCCGCGATTTGCGCTCGAATTACGTCGGTGAGGCGCTGGATCTCCGCCTTCGGGTCCTTGAGATAGCTCTTCGCGTTGACCTGGTCGTGATCCGCCTGCAGGAAGACCGGCCCCGTATGTCCTTCCCGCATCGCCGCGGCGAGGACGGCCGCCGTGTATTCGGCCGGAGGCTGCGCCGCATAAATGGCTTCACCGACGGCTTGTTCGAAAATGAGCAGCTTCGCGCCGATTTTCCCGGCAGCGCGGAACGCCGCGCGGCAGGTCTGGTAGCTCCAGCCGCGGAGATTCAAGGCGGGCACGGTTCGGTCGGACCATTTACCCGCTCCCCGGGCCATATAGAGGCCTTGCAGCGAAGCGGGCACAACGCCGGCGGCGTGCGCCGCTTCGCGAATCGCCCAGATTGCCGCCTGGCGCGCATCAGGCTCGGCCAGGGCGGCGGCGCGTGCCCAGCGGTCGAGCATTTCCGCAGGCGGCCGCGACCCCTTCGGCAGATGCGCGTCGGGGCCGGAAGACAGGCCCACGCCGCGAAGATCGGCGATCACATCATTGAGTGTCGTGCGTTCCATTGGGCAAGCCTCGCGGATCGGATGACAAAAGATTCAATCGAATCACACGCGCCGACGGGGGATCGAGCTGGGAGAATCGAGCGGAGAAGTGTACAAGCGTCCCGTCTCTGCGCCAAGCCGACCGGGACGCACGGATAGCGCGAAATCGGAAATTCGCGCAATATTTTTTGTCGTCATTCCCGCCCTTCGGGATTCAAACTTGGGCCTTGCTCGTTGCCGTTGATTGTTCCACAAGAAAAAGCACGCCCGGGCTCTGGGTGGTCAACGTGCCGCGCGTGCCGGACGGCGTGAACAATCGAGTCGGCTTTAAGTTCATATAACATCAGCGAAATCGGCTCCCCGGTGGCTTCGATTCAGCGAAAGGTCGTGTCGAGGCGACGTTCGCGGGGCCGCACTCCATTCCCACACTGCCGCCCCGGAAATGAATCACGCGATGAACCACTGGTTCTACGAGCCTCGTTCGCGGCAGGACGTCGTGGTCATTCCGATCATCTGGCTGATGATCGCGTTGTCGATCCTCATCCATGTTGCCGCGCTTTTTCTGCTGCTGATGCACCTCTTACGGCCCAGGGACGAGGAACAGGAACAGGCGAGCGATCGGTTGCAGGTGCGCCTCGCTGCCCAGGCGACAACAGCGCCACCGCAGCTGGCGCGCGTGCAGGAACCCGAGCCGCCGCGCCCTGTCGTCACTCCGCCGAAAGCAACAGTGCGCATGCGGCCGCCGCCGCTGGTCGCTCCGCCTGCCCGCGAGGCGCCCGCCATACCCTTGCCCCCGCCGGTCATCCCTTCGCCGCTGCCGGCGCCTCCACCCGTCGCCGCGCCGCCGCGACCGGCTCCACCGATCGCGG
>VBCZ01000144.1 GCA_005889025.1 Betaproteobacteria bacterium | reverse complement strand
ACGAGCGCCTCGCGCATGACATGCGCTGCATCAAGGGGATTGCGCGAGCTCGCGTTCTCGTCCATGAGCCTCACCAGAAGGTCCTGGTCGAGACTGCCCCAGTTGACGCCGATGCGCACCGGCTTGCCGTGCTCGATCGCGCGCTCGATCATCACCGCGAACTGCGGATCGTGTTTCGCGCCTTTGCCGACGTTGCCCGGATTGATCCGATACTTCGCCAGCGCACGCGCGCACTCCGGAAAATTCGAGAGCAGCTTGTGTCCGTTGTAGTGAAAGTCTCCGATCAGCGGAACGGCGCAGCCGAGCCCATCGAGACGATCGCGGATCGCCGGAACGGCCGCCGCCGCGTCCGCGGTATTGACGGTGATGCGAACGAGCTCCGAGCCCGCGTCGGCGAGCGCCTTGACCTGCGCTACCGTCGCGGCGACGTCGACCGTGTCGGTATTGGTCATCGATTGAACGACGATCGGAGCGCCGCCCCCGATGGGAATGCCGCCCACCAACACCGTTCGGGTTCTGCGGCGCAGGATCGGCGGGCGCTCGAGCGCGTTCATCGTCGGGCCTCGCGCTTTATTCCGGCCTCGTCGAAGCATCGAGCGCGAAGCGGCGCGGGGAGGTCGCCGGCACTGCGAGATGACCTGCTTTTGATCGCGGCGGAGTGGAAAGCGGAATTTGAACCCATGACGGACAGGAGTTGCGTGCGCATTGTTTTTCCTGGGCATTATGCCATATCGATCCTCGATGCGCCGGCAGTCGCAGCTCGAGGTGCCTACACTGCGGCATGCGCCGACGGCGTTCGTTCCGGGATGCTTCCTCTGCGCTCCACGGATCGGCGGTGCCACAGAGAGCCTGTAGTATGCTGCGCGTTAGGGTTTCTCCTGACTACGCGCTATCGATTGCCTGAATCCCGTCTGTAATTTCCCAAGACGCGGAATCGCGAAATGGAAATCCGTACAATAGATGCCGCGACACTGCGATTCATCGCTTCGCACTTCGCAGCGCCCAGGGGCCGCCGCAGTGGCCGCCAAGTCCGGGCGCAGAGCAAAGGTGCAAATGCCGCTTCCAGACGACTCATCGGAACAGGAGCAATGACATGCCGAAGCTAGCGCAGCAACCCGGCGGCTCTCTGGCCGAGGCGCTCGAGCGGCGCGAGCGCAACGGCAACCCGGTGCGCGTGGGCCTCATCGGCGCCGGACAGATGCATCGAGGTTGTCGCGGCTGCAGACGCCATTGCCGACAATGTGGTCGCCGCCGTGGCCATTGCGGGCAGTGGCGTTCGCGCGGCCGAGTTCACGCAAGGCGCGGGCGCGACGTCGAGCGCCATTGCGCGTGGCAGGCTGGCCGTGTCGTCCTCGTTTCGCGATGTCTGCACGGCAGAGCATGTCGACGTCGTCATCGACGCGACGGGCAACCCGAACATCGGCGCCGAAGTGGCGCTCTCCACCATCGCGGCCGGCAAGCACATGGTCATGATGAACGTCGAAGCCGACGTCACCATCGGCGCGTACCTTTCGGCCAAAGCCGTCGAGGCCGGCGTGGTGTACACGCTCGGCGCGGGCGACGAGCCGACGGCGACGGTCGAGCTGGTGAATTTCGTGCGCAGCCTGGGCTATCCCGTCGTCGCTGCCGGCAAGGGCAAGAACAACGCATTCAAGACCGATGCGACGCCGGACGCCTACGTCGAGGAAGCGACCCGCCGGAACATGAATCCGCGGATGCTGGTCGAGTTCGTCGATGGGTCGAAGACGATGGTAGAGATGGTCGCGCTTGCGAACGCGACGGGCCTCGTGCCCGATGTTCCGGGAATGCATGGTCCGGACGCAGCGCTAGCTTCAATACACAAGGTCTTTTGCCCGAAGGAGGAAGGCGGCCTCCTGTCGCGCAAGGGCGTGGTCGATTTCACCGTCGCGCGCGGCGTCGCGCCGGGCGTGTTCGCGGTGGGCGAGATGCGCCACCCGCGATTGCGCGAGCGCATGAGCGACCTGGGATTGGGTGAGGGCCCGTATTACACGTTTTACCGGCCCTACCATCTCACCAGCCTGGAGGTGCCGCTTTCGGCCGCCGCGGCAGTCCTTCTCGGTATAAGCCACATGCGCCCGCTGCCGGTCCCCACCGCGGAGGTTGGCGCGCGCGCAAAGCGCGATCTGTCTCCGGGAGAGATGCTCGATGCCATCGGCGAATATTGCTATCGTGGCTATGCCCTGTCGCGCGAGGATGCGCGAAAGATCGGTGCGCTGCCGCTGGGGCTTGCCCAGGGCGCGCGCGTCGCGCGGAAAATCGCCAAAGGCGACTATCTCACGTACGCCAACTGCACCCCCGACGAGAAGCTGAAGATCGTGCAGGTGCGCCGCGCGCAGGACGAGCTGGTCCGGGCGACCGAACCTGCCTGATGCTATCCGCATCGATTCCTGCGATGGCATTGCCTTGACGTCCATGGCCCCCGAGATCCACGCCGGCGCACAACGCGCCGAGCTTGCCGCCCTGGACCGCGACAGCTTGAAGGGCGCGCTGTACAAGATGTACCTGATCCGCAAGTTCGAGGAAGCCGCCGAGGCGAGTTACATGCGCGGACTGATTCACGGCACGATGCACCTGTCGATCGGACAGGAGGCCAGCGCCGTCGGGTCGATCCTGGCCCTCAAGCCCGACGACTACATCCTGTCGACGCATCGCGGTCACGGCCATTGCATTGCCAAGGGTGCCGATCCGGCGCGGATGTTCGCGGAGTTCTTCGGCAAGGAGAACGGCTACTGCCACGGTCGCGGCGGCTCGATGCATATCGCCGACATCGAAGGCGGCAATCTGGGCGCGAACGGTATCGTCGCCGGAGGGTTGCCCATCGCCGTCGGCGTCGGCATGAGCATCAAGGCGCAAAAGCAGCACCGCGTCTGCATGGTTTTCTTCGGCGACGGCGCCGCCAACGAAGGCGCCTTTCACGAGGCGATGAACATGGCGTCGATCTGGACACTGCCTGTCGTCTTCGTGTGCGAGAACAACAAGTACGCCATGTCGATGGACATCGCGCTCGCCATGGCGGTCGAGCACGTCGCACAACGCGCCGCGGCCTATGCGATGCCCGGGACCGCGATCGACGGCAACGATCTGCCGGCGGTCGTGTCCGCTGCGAGGGCGGCAGTGGCGCGGGCCCGCGACGGGGACGGGCCTTCGCTGATCGAATGCAAGACGTATCGCATTCGCGGGCACTCCAAGAGCGACCGCAATCTCTATCGCACCAAGGAGGAGATCGAGGCCTGGCGCGAAGCCGACCCGATCGCGCGCCTGGAAAACGAGCTCCGACAGACTGAACGGTTCGATACGGACGAGCTCGACGACATCCAAAAGGCGGCGCAGCGGCAGATCGACGATGCGCTGGAATTTGCCAAGTCGAGCCCCGATCCCGATCCGGCGCAACTCACGCGGGACGTCTATGCCGAATGAGGCTGCCGCGCCGGAGCTTGCCGTACGCGAGCTCAGCTACGCGGAGGCGCTGCGCGAAGCGATGGCGCAGGCGATGGAGGCCGACGCGCGGGTATTCCTGTTCGGCGAGGATGTGGGCGTCTACGGCGGCGCATTTGGCGTTTCCGGCGATCTCCTGCATCGCTTCGGCGCAGAGCGTGTGATCGACACGCCGATCAGCGAGCTCGGCCTTGCCGGCGCCGCCGTCGGCGCGGCATTGACCGGCATGAGGCCGATACTGGAAATTCAGTTTTCCGATTTCGTCACGCTGGCGATGGAGCAGATCGTCAACCAGGCCGCCAAGATACGCTTCATGTTCGGCGGCAAGGCCAGCGTGCCGATGGTCGTGCGCCTTCCCGGAGGTTCAGGCACCGGCGCCGCCGGTCAAC
>VBCZ01000143.1 GCA_005889025.1 Betaproteobacteria bacterium | reverse complement strand
GCAAGCCACCACGAATGGGACACCCGCTGCCTTTGCCGTGGCGATCGCCATGTAGGCCGAAGCGATGTGCGCGTAGCGGCCGGTCGGTACGTAGCATCCGGCCACGTTCACGGGTACGAGGCGCTGCCCCGCGGTCACGCCGGGATGGACTTCGATCGCGAACTCGCGGATCGATTCGCGCTGCGCCTGCGCGAAGCGGCGCACGCGTTCGGTCGCAAACCCGATGTCACGCTTCACGTCGGGAGGGATAGCTCGCAGGCGCTCCTCGATCTCCTTCTCCGAGACGACGATCGGTCCCGTCCACGCATCGAGCTTCGCCGCGTATTCACGCACGGCCCGCTCGCCATTGCGCTCGATCTCCGCGAGCATCTCCTCGGCAACCCTGCGTGCCGCGCCGGTTTCGCTCTCCCGCGACTTCGTTGCCCGTTTCAGGTAGTGGATGGCCATGATCACCGAAGGGAGGAGAGAAATTCGTATATTCGCACTCGCGGACGGCGCCTAATCGATAGAGGCCAGCGCGCTAGCAAAAGTAGTTCAGTCTACCGCGTGCCGTGCCGCCATGGCACCGGACTTCTACTCTCCTTCACATCGGCCTCGAACACCTCCTGCAACTGAGCCGCCGCCTGAGCCGCTGTCTGGATGAGCTGTGTTTCATCCTGACGCACGGCGTATTGCTCGTCCATCAATTGCAGGTCATGCTCTTTGAACAGCGCCACGGCGCGCGCCGCCTGGGTCGCCTCCATGCCGGTCAACTCCAGCGCCTGGCGCGCCGTTTCCAGGCTCGACAGAAAGAACTCCCGCTGGATCGTCTCGCGGTCGATGTCGAGGTCGCGCAGCCGGTAGTAGTGCACGCGATTGCGCGCTCGCGCGAGGATGGGAAGATTGGGAAAATTCTCGCGGACGACCGCCGCCGTCTTCACCGAGGCCTCGACGTCGTCGATGGCCAGCACAAAAAGCTTGGCGTCGCGCGCCCGCGCCGATTCGAGCAACTCAACGCGCGACGCGTCGCCGTAGTAAACCTTGTTGCCGAAGCGGCGCACGAAATCCGCAGGACGCGCGAGACGATCTGTCCATAGCGCCCGTAGCCGGCGATGATTACCGGATTGCCGGGGCCATCGATGAGATCGAACTCCGGCGGCGCAGTTCGCTCGAGCCAGCGTTCCAGGAGGCGTTCGTGCACGACGAACGAGAGCGGCGCGAGCAGCATGGAAATCGTCACGGCCAGCACCAGAAACTCGGCCGTCTCGCCCGGAAGGATGCCCGCCGCTTGCGCCGCGACAAAGAGCACGAAGGCGAATTCTCCCCCTTGCGCGAGCAGTACGGCGATGCGTTGTGCTTGTTCGTTGCCGGTCCCGGACACCCGCGCCAGGGCGTACATGAGCAGAGCCTTCACCGCCATCAAGCCGAGCACCACGCCCAGCACCCCGAACGGATGCGACACGAACAGCGCGAGATTGGCGCTCATCCCCACCGCCATGAAGAATAGTCCGAGCAGCAGTCCCTTGAACGGCTCGACGTCGGCCTCGAGCTCGTGGCGGAATTCCGAATCGGCGAGCAGCACGCCGGCCAGGAACGCGCCCAGCGACATCGACAGGCCCATGGCTTCCATCGTCAGCGCCGCTCCGATCACGACCAGCAACGCCGCGGCGGTGAACACCTCGCGGCCGCCGAAACGCGCGACGAGCTTCAGCGCCGGACGAACCAGGAGTCGGCTGACGACAATGACAAATGCGATCGCTGCTACGCCCTTCGCGGCAAGCATCCATCCACTCTCGTGACCGGTCTTCTCCGGGCTGAGCAGCGGCAGCAGCGCGATCAAGGGAATCACGGCGACATCCTGAAAGAGCAGGATCGCGAACGCGAGGCGCCCGCTCGGACTGCTGAGCTGGCCGCGCTCGCCCAACCATGCCAGGACGATGGCCGTGGAGGACATGGCAAGTCCCGATCCGACCACGATCGCCGCCTGCCACGAAAGATTGAGCCAGACCGCCACGCCGGTAAGCACGATTCCCGTTACGACAACTTGCGCGCCCCCCAACCCGAACACCGGGTGCCGCAACGCCCAGAGCCGGGAGGGCTCGAGCTCCAGACCGATGAGAAAGAGCAGCAGCACGACGCCCATTTCCGCGAAATTCAGCGTGGCGTCGGCATCGGCAATCAATCCCAAACCCCACGGACCGATGAGCGCGCCCGCCGCGAGGTAGCCGAGGACCGCGCCGAGCTGCATCCGCCGGAACAGCGGGACGACGATGACCGCCGTCACGAGAAAAATTGCGACCTGCGCTAAGAGGTGCATGGGTAGTGGGACTATTGTGTCGTTCCGTTAATAACTGCATTACCTTCAGCCGTTCGTGGTGAGCTAGCCTGTGGCCGAACGGACTTTATCAAATTACTTGCGGAACGCCACACCAGCTGGATGTGAAAGGACCAACGGGTTATCTGTGTTGGTTCGCACCGGATTTGTGAAACGGGCAATCGCCATAGCCTCCAGTAAGGGAGTCCGGTCGAATGAACAATCGTAAGAATGCCCGACCGACCCTTGCTCGTCACTCGAAATGGTTCAGGACGTCGGCAACGTTTCTTGAAGAGGTGGCGCTGCCGCGCATGCGCGGCCGACGGGCCTCACGCCATTCCCCCGTAGCGCTCCGCGCGGATGATCTGTGGCGGCAAGCCCTCCAGGACCAGGGCGCTCGTCACCGCTTCGACAAAAGCGTTCGAGCCGCACACATAGACATGGCGGGGCGCCTGGTCCCATCGAGTGAGGATCTCGCGCAGCAACGATCGGTCGAGGCGGCGATCGAAGTCGTGCGAGCGGTGCCGCGTCTCGCGCGTCGTGGTCACCACCAGCTCGAAGTTCGGTTCGCTCGCCCGCACGGTAACGAGTTCGTCGCGAAAGATCAGCTCCTCCCAGGTGCGCGCCGAATAGACGAGCAGCGTCATCCTGTCCCATCCAGCGGTTGCGCGATACCGGACCATCGCCATCAGCGGCACGACGCCCGAGCCACCGCCGATGAGGAGCAGCGGACCGCCGTCGCTGCTGCGCCAGACGAAGTGACCGCCGATCGGGCCGCGAATCTCGAACGTGTCGCCGGGCCTGGCCACCTCGTGAAAGTAAGGCGAAACTTCGCCACCCTCGAGCCGTTCGATCGCGAGCTCGATGCCGTTGGCGCCGGGCGCTGACGCAATGGAGTAGCTTCGCTCCGCCTGATAACCGTCGGGCGCGGTCAGTCGGACGTCGACATGCTGGCCGGCCTCGTACGGGCCGAGCGCGGCGCGCAGGAAGATACTGGTGACGCGCGGCGTCTGATGCACGACCCGCTCGATCACCGCCTCCTGCCAGCGCGACGCACTTCCGAACCAAGCGTCCGTCGTCACGGATCGTTGGTGTAGCGCTGCTCGCGCCAGGGATCGCCGTACATGTGATAGCCGCGCTGCTCCCAGAAGCCCGCTTCGTCGCGCGGCGTGAAGCGCAGGCCCTTGACCCACTACGCACTCTTCCAGAAATACAGGTGCGGGACGAGCAGCCGGGCGGGTCCGCCGTGCTCCGCCGGTACCGGTGCGCCGCCATAGCGCGTCGCGATCATCGCCTGCCCGCCGACGAGATCGGCGACCGGAAGATTGGTGTCGTAGCCGTCGTGCGATTCGGCCAGGAGGTACGCGGTCGGCGGCGCGATGCCCGCGGCGGCGAGCACATCATCGATGGTGACGCCCTCCCAGACGGTGTCGAACTTCGACCATTTGGTCACACAGTGGATATCGCCGCGCCACGTCGTGCGCGGCAGCGCCTCGAATTCCGCCCAGCTCCAACGTGCGAGCGGCGTCGGCCCGTCGCTCACCGTGAACACCCAGGTCGCCATGTCCACGCGCGGCGTGGGACCCATCGACAGCACCGGGAAATCCTGCGTCTGATACTGGCCCGGCGGCAATCG
>VBCZ01000142.1 GCA_005889025.1 Betaproteobacteria bacterium | reverse complement strand
GACGATCGTCTCGCGCGACGGCAAGCCCGTGATGGTGATCGGCACGCCGGGCGGCAGCCGCATCATTACCGTCGTCGTGCATTGCATCCTGAACGTAGTCGATTACGGCATGAACATCCAGGAAGCGGTCGACGCGCCGCGCTTTCACCAGCAGTGGCTGCCGGAGATGACCAACGTCGACTTGTTCGCGTTGAGTCCGGACACGCGCAAGATCCTGGTGGACATGGGTCATAAGCTCGGCGACCCTCAGCCTCCCGGCCACGCGGCAGCCATCCTGGTCGGCGCTCCGTCGCTCGGCGGGAAAATGCGCGGCAACGATCGTTTCTACGGCGCCAACGACCCGCGGCGCGGCACGGGATTGGCGCTCGGATATTAAAGACTCCTTCGCCGGTGCATGACCAAGCCAAGCATCGATCTCGGCGCAGCGGGCATGCTCCATGCGCACATGTCGCGCATCCCATCAGAGAATCTCGACGTCCTGCTGCATCGTCCCGTCCGGCTCGACTTCGACGGCCTCCAGGAAAAGCTCGTCCGCGCACGGCGAGGCGGATATTGCTTCGAGCACGCGACGCTTTTTGCCGCGGCGTTGGAACAGGTTGGATTTGCGCCTGTGCGCCACACCGCTCGCGTCGTCCTGCTCGCGCCGCGCACCGCGTCGCCGCGTACGCACATGTTTCTTACGGTTCCGCTGGCCGAGGGCACTTTCGTCGTGGACCCGGGCTTCGGAGCGCATGCGCCGAATGTCCCCGTCGCGGTGGAAGATCGCGCGCTGTGCCTCACCGACGATGAGACGCACTGGCTGGAGCGTAACGGGCGCTATTGGGTGCTTCGAGTGCGGACGGATGACAAGATCGTCGATGCCTGGGTATCGACCCTGGAAGAAGAAAACCCGGTGGATTTCGAGATGGGGAACCACTTCACGTCCACGCATCCGAATTCGCCCTTCGTCAACCGGATCCTGATGCGCGCGCTTAACGCTGGCGGACGCGTCACAGTCATGAATCGCGATGTTACGATCCAGCGCGGGAACCGCGCCGATTCCAGCGTGCTCGCCGACCGTGCCGCGCTGCGGGCGCTGCTTGTCGAGCATTTCGGGTTCGACCTACCCGAAGTCGAACAGCTTCGTGTTCCCTCGATTGTGGAATGGGAGTGAACTGGCCGCAGGCGGTCTAGGTCTTGAGCCGGTAGCCGGTCTTGAAGATCCAGGCCACGAGCGCCAGCGATATCGCCATGAACACCAGGGTCATCGCGAGGCTGACCGCGACGCTCACGTCGGCGATGCCGTAGAAGCTCCAGCGGAAGCCGCTGATGAGGTAGACGACGGGGTTGAACAAGGTAACCGTCTGCCAGAATGGCGGCAACATGTCGATCGAATAGAAGCTGCCGCCGAGGAATGTCAGCGGGGTGACGATGAGCAGCGGCACGAGCTGCAGCTTTTCGAATCCATCGGCCCAGATGCCGATGATGAAGCCGACGAGGCTGAAGGTCACCGCCGTAAGCGCCAGGAACAGGATCATCCATAACGGATGGGCGATGCGCAGCGGCACGAACAGCGTCGCTGTCGCCAGGATGATCAGGCCGAGGATGATCGACTTGGTCGCGGCTGCCCCGACGTAGCTCACGACGATCTCGAGATAGGAAACCGGCGCCAATAGAAGTTCGTAGATCGTTCCGGTGAACTTGGGAAAGTAGATGCCGAACGACGCGTTGGCGATGCTCTGCGTCAACAGCGAAAGCATGATCAACCCGGGCACGATGAACGCGCCGTAGGTGATCCCCTCGACCTGGGCGATGCGCGACCCGATCGCCGCGCCGAAGACCACGAAATACAGCGAGGTTGAAATGACCGGGGAGATGATGCTCTGCATCAGCGTGCGCCGCGTGCGCGCCATCTCGAACTTGTAAATCGCGCGCATGGCGTGGATGTTCACCGATCTTCCCTCACCAGGCTGACAAAGATATCTTCCAGGGAGCTCTGCGTCGTCTGAAGGTCCTTGAACCTGATCCCCGCCTTGTCGAGATCGTCGAGCAGCGCGGCGATGCTCGGTTGCTCGCCTTGTGTGTCGTACGTGTAGATCAATTCGCCTCGGTCGCTGGATAGGTCCAGGCGGTAGTCGCCGAGCTCGGGAGGAACCGTGTCCAGCGGCTCCTGCAGATGCAGCGTCAATTGTTTCTTGCCGAGCTTTCGCATGAGCTCAGCCTTGTTTTCCACCAGAATGATCTCGCCCTTGCTGATCACCCCGACCCGCTCGGCCATCTCCTCGGCCTCGTCGATGTAATGCGTGGTCAGAATGATGGTGACGCCTCCCGCCTTGAGCGAGCGTACCAGCTGCCACATTTCCCGTCTCAACTCTACGTCGACGCCGGCAGTGGGCTCGTCGAGAAACAGGATCTGCGGCTCGTGGGAAAGCGCTTTGGCGATCAGCAGCCGACGCTTCATACCGCCGGAAAGCGTAATGATCTTGCTGTCTTTCTTGTCCCACAGGGACAGATCCTTGAGCACCTTTTCGATGTGGCCGGGGTTCGCGCTTTTGCCGAACAATCCACGGCTGAAGGCTACGGTGCCCCAGACCGATTCGAACGCGTCGGTCGTCAATTCCTGCGGCACGAGCCCGATCATCGAGCGAGCGGCACGATAATCGCGGATGATGTCGTGACCGTCCACTGCGACGGTCCCTTCCGTCGCGTTGACGATCCCGCAGATAATGCTGATCAGCGTCGTTTTTCCGGCGCCGTTGGGGCCCAGCAAGGCGAATATTTCTCCGCGCCGAATATCCAGGTCGATGTGCTTGAGCGCCCGGAAGCCCGAGGCATAGGTCTTGGACAGATTCGATACGGCAATGACAGGCTGCATGGAACGGGTCGATTCGTTTGACGACGGGGAGCGGCGTTGCGCGCGCCTTCGGCGCGACCGAATTCAGGCAGAGGTCCGTCAGCGAAACTTGGCGTTCAACCGCTCGGCAAACTTGGCGAGATCGATGATGACCCGCTCGTGCGTGCCGACGCCTATCTCCTCCGTTCCGTCCACCGCGCGGGTCCTGAATTCGATATGCCGTCCATCGACCTTGGTGACAGTGGCCTCGCCTGTGACACGCCGCCCCGCCGGCGTCGCTGCCAGGTGGCGAACGTCGATGCGCGTGCCGAGCGCGCTTTCGCCGGCGTTGAGATAGGGCTTGATCGCGTTGAGCGCGGCATTCTCCATGATCATGATCATTACGGGTGTCGCCAGCACGGGAGGCAGCGTGGCATCCTTGAACCGATCGGCGAGGTGGTCCGGTGTGATGACCAGACTGAACGAACCGGTGGCGCCCGACGGTATCGGCATAGGTTCCTTTGTGCCCGCTCTAGTCTGCCTTGGCGCCCGAGGACTTGACGACCTTGGACCACTTGGCGGTTTCACCGCGAATATACGCTGCGAATTCTTCGGGCGAGCTGCCGACAGGATCCGCACCCTGCGCGATGAGCTTGTCGCGGATCTCCGGGATCTTCAGTACGCGTACGACCTCACCCTGAAGCTTCGCCACGATATCGCGAGGCAGATCCGCAGGGCCGAGCAGGCCGAACCAGGACGACGCCTCGAAATCCGGAAATCCCGATTCGGCGACGGTTGGTATGTCCGGCACCGCCGCAGATCTGCTCTTGCTTGTCACCGCGAGCGCGCGCAGGCGCCCGGCGCGGACGAACTCGATCACCGACGGGATGGTCGCGAACATGAAGTGCACCTGCTCGCCGGAAAGCAAGTCGTTCAAGGCAACGGCCCCCTTGTAGGGAACATGCGTCGCTTCGACCCCGGCCATGGTTTTCAGTTGCTCCCCGGAGAGGTGGGACGAGGTTCCCGTTCCGGTCGACGCGAAGAAATATTTTCCAGGATTTGCCTTGAGCAGCGCGACGAACTCCGCGAACGAACTGACCGGCATCGCCGACGGGTTCACCACCAGCATGTTCGGCACGTGCACGATCAGCGAGATCGGAGTGAAATCCTTCAAGTTGTCGTACGGCATCTTGGCGTACAGCGAGGCGTTGATCGCGAGTGGTCCGACCGATCCGATCAGCAGCGTATAGCCGTCCGGTTTGGCCTTCGCGACGATGCTCGCGCCGATGTTTCCGCCGGCCCCCGGTTTGTTTTCGATGACGATCGGCTCACCCAGGGTCCTGCGCATCTCCTCGGCGATGAGGCGTGCGACGATGTCGGTCGTCCCGCCGGCGGAGAAACCCACAACGAAGCTGATCTGCCGATTGGGATAGCCGCTTTGCGGCGACGCGCTCGATGCCGCAAGCGCGCTTATCGCGACCGCGGCCGCGCAAGCGAGGATGACGACCGCGCGATGCCCAGAGTGCGTCGTGCATGCCATACATTGTCGTCCGGCAGCGATGCGCGCGCCGGAGCTTGAAGTCAGTCGCGGTAGGAGGGATCGATCTTGTCGAGCTTCCTGAGCAGCGCAGGCCATTCGAGCACGCCGAAGCGGCGGCGCACTCCCGGCTGATACAGTCGCCACGATTCGTTCACGATATCGGCCGGCGGCAGCTTCAGCTTTACGCCGCACGAAAGCGCGGCGATTTGCACCTGACAGGCGCGCTCGAGCCGGAACATACTGTTGAATGCCTCCGGAATGCTCGCGCCGACGGTAAGCAAGCCGTGATTTCGCAGGATCATGCCTTCGTGCTCGCCCAGGTCGCGCACCAGGCGTTCCTGCTCCGCGAGATTGAGGGCGACGCCCTCGTAGTCGTGATAGGCGATCTTCGCGAAGCGCATCGAAGTCTGCGCGATCGGCAGAAGGCCGCATTCCATCGCCGACACCGCCATGCCGGCGATCGTGTGTGTGTGTATCACGCAATCCACCTCGTGCCGTGCGGCATGGATGCAGCTGTGCACGACGTACCCGGCCTTGTTGATGTCGTACTCGGTCGGATTGAACAGGACGTTGCCGGCAAGGTCGAGCTTGATGAAGCAGGAGGCATGCATCTGGTCGTAGAGCAGCCCGTGCGGATTGATGAGGAACGCGTTGTCCTCGCCCGGAACGCGCGTGCTGACGTGATTGGCGGACATTTCAGACATGCCATACAGATCGATCAGGCGATAGCATGCGGCGAGATCAACGCGTTTTTCCCATTCCGCCCTGCTGACCTGGTCGCGGACGGGCTTGCTCTTGCTAAGGGGCTGGACGGCCATGAGCTCGCTAGGCTGATGTGGCGGTGTTTGTCGTCGAAGCGCCGTATCCGCGCTCTTCCAGATCCACGCGATCTTCCTCGAACCCCTTTTCCACGGCCCTGCGAATCGCAATCTCGAACAGCGGCTTCAAGACTCGCTTGATGCCAGTCGCCGGCGCCTCCGCCCGAAATGTCACCATCGTCGCTTCGGCGCTCACGGGGGTGAAGCCCTGGTAGATCCGCATGCCTTTATTCGCGCCGTCGACGACGTCCCAGGAAAGGCTTCCGTCGGCATTGCGGCGCTGAACGACCTCATCGGTTTGCTTTATACCCACCAGCTTCACCTCTTGCCTGAAGTGGCAGATATCGCCGTCCTCGGAAAGGACGGTGAACTTGATGTCCGGGTGAACGTGGTCGCGCGAGTGGTGCTGGATGTCGCCGAACTGGCGGCTCACCACGGCAAGTGGGCGGCGGATGGTTCTTTGCACTTCGACATTGATCGTAGTCATGGTCTCCTGCGTAGCTTGCGAGCGCCCAATGCGGGTCAAGCGGGTCAAGCGCGCCTTTTTTAGATTCGGCGGCGCGCGACGATCGTCGGCTGAATGGATTATACGAGCATTTTTGGAGCGTTTTTCCTCCGATGCCATGGCTTTCGAATCGGGGGCCACATCGCGCGCTGCTTGCGTGCGCAATTACGCTCGTGATGGCACGCTAGGCTGACGCGGCTCGAGCCCCCCGGCGCGCAATCATGTCGATCTCGATGCGCGCACCGCGCGCAAGCCCGCTCACGCCGATGCATGTGCGCGCCGGCCGGCGCCCTTCGGGAAAATAGCT
>VBCZ01000141.1:4062-15452 GCA_005889025.1 Betaproteobacteria bacterium | reverse complement strand
CACGTCGGTCTGCGGGGTCTTGAAGATCCAAGCCTTTTTGGCATCGACCGGCTCGATGATGCGCGCCGACGAGGCGAGCGAGATCACCGGCGTCTCACTCTCCGCGGCAACATCGATCATCGCCAGCGCGTTCGGCGTCGTCGTCGAGCCGATGATCGCGTCGACCACGTTCTCGCCGATAAGCTTCTTGGTGTTCTGAACTGCGAGCGTGGTGTCGGTCGCATCATCGAGGACGATGTATTCGACACCCTTTCCCGCCATGGTCTTCGGGCACATCGCGATGGTATTTTTCTCCGGAATCCCCAGCGATGCCGCCGGACCCGTCGCCGAAATGGTCACGCCGATCTTGATCTGTCCTTGTGCGCCGGATGCAAGCGCAATGAGCGCGCCGGCGACGAGTGCGCGCGTGATGATCAGGGCCATGTTTTCTCCTCGATGCATTCGAGTCCAGGCCGGCTATCATAACGGATTGGGGAAGAGAGCAGCCTCTCGATTTTTTCATGCATACTCGCTCGGATTTCCGCGTTGCGCGTCTGGGGCCGCGGCAAGGACAGGACTTGCTGTGAAGATTTTGGCACGTTGCTTGGGTATGCTGCTCGGCGCGGGCGTCGCGCTCGCACCGGGGCCGTCGATCGGCGCCGCCGATCCCGCGAAGGTCCTGCGCGTCGCGTCCCCCGACATCGATACGCTCGATCCTCAGCAGTACAACGACAATCCGTCATTCGAAGTGCTCGTGGCGATCTTCGAGCCCGCGTACGAGTGGGATTATCTCGCCTCTCCGCCGAAACTCTCGCCGCTCACCGCCGCCGGCCCGATCGAGTACGGCGACGACGGAAAGCGCTGGACGATCCGGATCAAGCCAGGAATTTTCTTCACCGACGACCCGGCGTTCAAAGGCAAGCGGCGCGAGCTCGTCGCCGAAGATTATGTGTACTCGTACAAGCGCTGGCTCGATCCGAACGGCCGGCGCGGAGGCGCGCCAATCATCGCCGACTTGATCGTCGGCGCGCGCCCGGTGATCGATGCCGCAAAGAGAACCGGAAAGTTCGACTACGACGGGCCGATCGAAGGCTTGCGCGCGAATTATCCCAACATCCAGGACATGATCGGTTTCGTCGGCGCGGCTGCACGCGAAGTGGTCGACGCGGCCGGCGGCGATATCCGCACCCGTGCGGTCGGAACGGGGCCATACAGCCTGCGCGAATGGAAACGGGGATCGCGCATCATCCTCGACGCCAACCCGGCTTACCGCGGGCTGCCTTTCCCGGCGAGCGATATTCCGGCGCACAGGGCGCTGGTTCGGAGTATGCAGGGGAAGACTTTCCCGCGCGCCGGCGTGATCGATATCAGCATCATCGACGATGATCTCACCCGCTTGCTGCAATTCGAGCAGGGCGGGCTCGATCACGCCGTCGTCAGGGCAGATATCGCGAGCAGGCTGCTCTTCGACGGCAAGCTCAAGCCGGAATACGCGGCGCGAGGCATCATGCGGCACGTCCATACCGAGCCTTATCTGTTTTCCTTCCGCTTCAACGTCAAGGACCCGCTGCTCGGCGGACTTGGCAAGGATCGCGTCGCGCTGCGCCGCGCGATTGCGCTTGCGGTCGATCTCGATTCGCTGGTCAACGTGGTCTACGCCGGCCAGGCGCTTGCTGCTAATCAGATCGTGCCTCCGGGCGTGGGCGGGCACGACCCCTCGCTGCCGCCCAGACCGCCTTCGGATCCGGGGGGCGCAAAGGCCCTGCTCGACCGCTTCGGCTACGACAAGCTAGACGCCGAGCACTATCGGCTCACGCCGCAAGGCAAACCGCTGACCGTCAGCATGACGCTGCGCCCGGGCGCGCTCTCGCGCGAGATCCAGACCCTGTGGAAAAAGAACATGGATGCCATCGGCCTGCGCACGGATTTTCATGTGACGCCGTTTCAAGATGCAATCAAGGAGCTAGAAAAGGGCCAGTTTCAAATCTATTTCGGCGGTTTCGGCGGCTCGCCGTCGGGGTATCCCGAACTTTTTCAGCTCTACAGCAAGCAGCCCCAGCGCATCAACATCAGCCAGTTCAAGCTCGATGAATACGATCGCGCCGCGGAGCAGTTCCTGCGCTCCGCGACCGACGAGCAGCAGGTCGCCGCGGCACGCCGCATGAATGAGCTCACGCGAACTTACGCGCCGATGATTCCCGCGATTTTCCGGTTCCAGAACGATTTCGTCGCCCCTTGGGTGGAAGGCTTCGCTCCGCCAGTGTTTTCGACCTATTGGAAGTATCTCGACATCGACGGCCCGAATTCATTCGGGCGCGCTGGTGGAAGAAGCCTGTGCGAATGAATTCTTACCTACGCGGACAACGGGTTGTAGGCCCGAATTCATTCGGGCGCGCTGGTGGAAGGAGCCCGTGCGAATGAATTCGCACCTACGGGGACAACGGGTTGTAGGCCCGAATTCATTCGGGCGCGCTGGTGGAAGAAGCCCGTGCGAATGAATTCGCACCTACGCCGCAAGCCGTGCTGGCAAGCGCAGGAAACCGCGAAAACGGGCCCGGCGATCGCGAACGGCCTCTCCCGCAAGTGAATAGCGCGGATAGCGCGCAAGGAATCGAGAAAGCGCGACACGGCCCTCGAGCCGTGCAAGATTGATCCCGGCACAGGTGTGAATGCCGAAGCCGAACGCGAGCTGCCGGTTGGGCTCCCTCGCGATCTCCATTCGATCGGGGTCGGCGAATTGTGCCGGGTCGCGATTGGCGGCGCCGATGCCGATGGTGATGCGGGAATCCGGAGGCAGCGCTACGCCGCCGACACTTACGTCGTGCGTGGTGATGCGGTTTCCCAGCTGCACCGGACTTTCGAAGCGCAGGAATTCCTCGACGGCGATTTTCATGCGTTCGACGTCGTCGACTTGTGCGATCAGCTTCGCTTTCTGCTCTGGCCACAGGGTCAGGGCGTAAAGCGTGTTGCCGATGAGGTTGGTGGTTGTCTCGTGCCCGGCATTGAGCAGGAAGATGCACTGATGCAAGAGCTGGTTTTCGGTAAGCGGCTCGTCGTCATTCTCGCCCAGGATGAGGCGTGTCAGCACATCGGTGTCCGGCTCGCGCAGATTGCCGCGGCGCTCGTCGACCAGCGTCTTGAGATAGGCCAGCATCTCGGTTACGGCTCGATTGCCTTTCGCCGCCCGCTCCGGCGTGAGAACGGGCTCGAGCGCCGAGAGAATGGCAAGCGACCAGCCGCGCAACGGCTTCCGCTCTTCCGGTGGAACGCCGAGCAGATTGCCGATGATCCCGATCGGAATCGCCGCGGCGAACTTCTCGACGAGATCGACCTCCGCCTTGTCCGCCATGGCATCGAGAAGTGAATCGACCAGCTTGACGAGCCCCGGCTCCATCGCGGCGATATGCCTCTGCGTAATCGCGCCGACGATCGCGCGGCGCACCCGAGAGTGCAGAGGCGGGTCGTTGAAAATCAGGCTGGTCGTATGATGCTAGAACAGCGGCGTCGCGCCGAACTTCGGACCGAACTCCTTTTTCTTGTCCGAGCTGAACGCTTTAGGATCCCGGTATACAGCAACGATATCGTCGAAGCGGGTGAGGAACCACGAGCCGTCCGGCATGTCCTTGACCGGCGCATGATCGCGGAGCGCCCGATAATAGGAATACGGATCCGCGTAGAACTCCGGCGGAAGCTTGGTCAGGTCGAAGCTGTCGGCGATCTCTCGGGGAGACATGACGCGGCTCGCGCAGCCGTTGCCTTCGTGCAAGGAAAAAAGCAGGCGAGCAGTGTACCGCAAACCGCTGTCGCGATTGTTAGAAGCGACGCGGTTCGTTGTACATTGTCTGATATGACAGATCCTCAATTGCCGATCGGGTGGGGATGAAAACGTCGCACGCGCCCGCCAGCTTCGCCAACGAGCAGGAGGACGCTTGGCGGGGCAGGACCGAGTCGCCGTACGCCTGGATGCGTTTGGCGGTGACGCTGCTGCTGTCGACCATCGGCGGCGTGGGAATGTGGTCGGTAGTCGTGGCGCTCCCGGCGGTGCAAGCGGAATTCGGCGCTGCGCGCGCGGACGCATCGCTTTCCTATACCGCGACCATGATCGGCTTTGGCTTCAGTGGCATCCTGATGGGGCGCTTGTCGGACCGCTTCGGAGTCATCGTTCCGGTCATCGTCGGAACCGTCGCAATGGCGGCGGGCTACACCGCCGCGGGCTTCGCCGGAAATCTATCGCAATACACCGTGGCACAGGGGATTCTCATCGGTGTCGGCAGCTCGGCAACTTTCGCTCCGCTCCTCGCCCATACTTCGCTGTGGTTCACGCGCCGCCGCGGCATAGCGGTGGCGATCTTCGCCAGCGGCAACTACCTCGCCGGAACAATCTGGCCGCCGATAGTGCAGCACTTCATCGCCAGCGCAGGCTGGCGCGATACCTATTTCGGCATCGGCGCATTTTGTGCCGCGACCATGCTGCCGCTCGCGCTGTTGTTGAGGCGGCCGCCTCCCTTGATCGAGATTGAGCCGGGCGGTGTACGCGCAAGGGCGCGCCCCGCGCATGGTCTCGGACTTTCGAGCCGAGCGTTGCAAACACTGCTGGTCATCGCCGGCCTGTCGTGCTGCGTTGCCATGTCGATGCCGCAGGTGCACCTCGTCGCGTATTGCGGCGATCTCGGCTATGGCGCGGCACGCGGCGCGCAGATGCTGTCGCTGATGCTGGCCTGCGGAATCGTGAGCCGGCTAACCTTCGGCTTCATCTGCGATCGCATCGGTGGCTTGCGCACGCTTCTGTTGGGCTCGAGCCTTCAATGCATCGCGCTGCTGCTGTTCCTGCCGTTCGACGGGCTGGTTTCGCTCTATGTGATCTCCGCGCTGTTCGGCCTGTTCCAGGGCGGCATCGTCCCTTCCTATGCCATCATCGTGCGCGAGTATTTTCCGCCGACCGAAGCGGGCGCGCGCGTCGGCACCGTCATCATGGCCACGCTGTTCGGCATGGCGCTGGGCGGCTGGATGTCGGGCGCAATATTCGATCTGACCGGTTCGTACAAAGCCGCATTCTTGAACGGCACTCTCTGGAATCTGGTGAACCTTTCGATCGCGTTGTTGCTGTTGAAGCGGTCCTTGAAGCGGTCCTCGCCGGAGTCTGCGCGGGCCTAAAACTTTTCGTCGCGTGACTGCCGATGTCGACCGATCCCGTTCGCACCATCGCTCACCTCGACATGGACGCCTTTTATGCATCCGTCGAGTTGATCCGGTACCCGCAGCTGCGCGGCCGGGCGTTGGTGATCGGGGGCGGGCGCGGCAAGCGCCCGGACGGATCTACGAGTCCCGAGCAGGCATTTTCGCCGTTGCGAGACTATATCGGCCGAGGCGTGATCACGACCGCAAGCTACGAAGCACGGGCGCTGGGTTTGCACTCGGGGATGGGCCTCATGAAAGCCGCCCAGCTCGCGCCCGACGCGGTGCGTCTGCCCACCGACTTCGACGAATACCGAAGGTACTCGCACAGGTTCAAAGCGGCCGTGCGCGCCATCGCGCCTGAGATCGAGGACAGCGGCATAGACGAGATTTACATCGATTTGACCGGCATCGAGCTGCCGCGCGACGACCTTGAGCTGCGTGACCCGGCGACCGATGCATGGGACCGTGCATGCGAGGCCGCGCAGGCGATCAAGCAGGCGGTCGATGCATCGACGGGCCTTTCGTGCTCAATAGGCATCGCGTCGAACAAGCTCCTCGCCAAGATCGCGTCGGACCTGGACAAGCCCGATGGCCTGACGGTGATCACGCCGTCGCGGGTCGCGACACGGGTGTGGCCGCTGCCAACGCGCAAGATCAACGGCATCGGCCCGAAAGCCGCCGCGAAGCTCGAAGCGCTCGGCGTGCGCACGATCGGCGAACTTGCGCGCGCCGATCCCGCCTGGCTGATCTCGCACTTTGGAAAACATTACGGTGCATGGCTACACGATGCCGCGCATGGGCGCGACGACCGTCCGGTGGTCACGTTCAGCGAGCCCAAATCGATCAGCCGCGAAACGACTTTCGATCGCGATCTGCACGCGACGCGTGACCGCGATGAGCTCTCCCGGATCTTTACCGAATTGTGCGTCGACTTGAGCGACGACCTGCGCCATTCGGGATACGCCGGGAAGACGATTGGCGTGAAAATCCGCTACGACAACTTCCATACCCTCACCCGCGATCACACGATAGCCGCGCCGACGCAGGACGCGCGGATCATCCGCCGCGCGGCGGGGACGTGCCTGAAGCGGGTTCCGCTCGACAGGCGCATCCGCCTGCTCGGCGTACGCGTCGGCGCGCTCTCGCCCGCCGACGGCGAGGCCCACCCGCTCGACGGCCTCGCCGAGCCCTCGCTCTTTGATTAACGCATCGCGTCGTGTAGGAGTTGCTCCCACACGTCGAGCGTGGAAGGAACGCGCGGTGCGCGCCACGGTCTGACTGCGGCCCTACTTGCCGAATTGGATTTCATCAGTGAACGACCGGAAAGAAGCGCGCGCCGAGACGGCGGAAGCAGCAAGTGACACAGCCGCTATGGCTGCCGAGATCGCCGTTGCCGCCGGCCTTGTGTATGTCTCCGACTCCGAGCCGGGAATCCGGCGCAGGCGAACCGCGGACGGTTTCACTTACGTCAAGCCGGACGGTCATCTCTTGCGCGACGAAAAAGAAATCGCGCGCATCAACAAGCTGGCGATTCCTCCGGCATATGAAGATGTGTGGATCTGCGCCAATCCGCGCGCCCATCTTCAGGCCACAGGTCGCGACGCGCGAAAGCGCAAACAGTATCGCTATCATCCGCAATGGCGCGAGGTGCGCGACGGCGTCAAGTTCGAGCGCATGGTCGACTTCGGAGCCGCTCTGCCGCGCTTGCGGCTGCGGCTGCGCCACGACCTTGCCCTGCCGGGCATGCCGCGTGAGAAAGTACTGGCGGTCCTCGTGAGTCTCCTCGACGCGACGCGCGTGCGCATCGGCAACGCGGCGTATGCGCGCGACAACAACAGTTTCGGGCTCACGACCCTGCGCAACCGCCACGTGCAGTTCGTGCGCGATGGCAAGCTCTTGTTCCGCTTCCGCGGCAAAGGCGGCGCCGAGCATGAGATCGCCATCGACGACCGGCGCCTCGTACGCCTCGTGCGCAAGTGCCATCAGCTTCCGGGGCAGCGGCTGTTCCAGTATGTCGACGACGCGGGGGAGCGTCGTCCGGTCGACTCGGGCCAGGTCAATGCGTACCTCAGGGACGCCATGGGGGCGGATTTCACCGCCAAGGATTTTCGCACCTGGGGTGCGACACTGCGCGCGATCGCGCTGATGGCCGGAACGCCGCTCCCCGAATCGGCGAGCGAGCGCGAGCAGAACGGGTGCATTATCGCCGCGATAAAGCAGGTCGCAACCGAATTGCGCAATACGCCCGCCGTATGTCGAAAATCGTATATCAACCCGGTGGTTTTCTCCGCATGGCGAAGCGGCGCGCTGCACAAGGCGGTTGGCGACGACATGGGCGTAGCGCCGCGCAAAGCCGAGAAACTGGCGCTCGCGTTTTTGCGCGAGCAGGCGCGCGCTGCGAAAAAAGCGGCATTGGAAAAGCAGCGTCCGCTGGAGCAAAGCCTCCGGGACTCGATCGCGCGGCATCGCCGCAGCCGTCGCGCGGCCGATTCGGCGTCGCGCGCTGCATCCCCGCCCGGCTGATGTCGACAGCCCATACAAGTCGCCGAAGCGTTCGGCGCCCCCGGGAAAGTGGTAGATTGAATGCTTCACCGGTGTCGGGAAACCCCTAAAATCATGTCTCGCGTATTGCAGTGCTCGATGGTCGCTGCGTGGCTTGCCCTGTCCTGCGGATCCGGATGGGCGCAGGATTACCCGACTCGGCCGGTAAAGATCATCGTTCCTTTTGCGGCGGGCGGACCTGCGGACGTCTACGCGCGGTTTCTCGGGCAGCGCCTGCAGGAAGCGTTGGGCCAGGCATTCGTCGTCGAGGATCGTCCCGGTGCAGGATCGGTGATCGGCACCGACGCCGTGGCCAAGAGCGCACCCGACGGCTACACGCTGCTGCTCATGTCCAATACGCATACCGTCAACGAGTCGCTCATCCCCAGCAAGCCTTTTGCGCTGATGCGTGATTTCGTACCTGTCGCACCGATCAACTATTCGGATCTCGTTCTCGTCGTGCATCCCTCGGTGTCGGCAAACAGTCTCGCCGACCTCATCAGGCTCGCGAAGGATAAGCCCGGAAAGCTCAATTACGCATCGTCCGGACCCGGAACGCCCTACCACATGGCCGGCGAGCTGTTCAAGGCGATGGCAGGACTGGACATCGTGCACGTTCCTTACAAGGGCAGTTCGCAGGCGCGCACCGACGTGCTCGGGGGACAAGTCGACATGATGTTCGACGCGGTCACGACCATGAGCGAGTTTGCGCGTGCGGGACGGGTCAAGGCGCTTGCGACCACGGGCAAGCTGCGCTCGTCGGTCCTTCCCGGTGTGCCGACGATGACCGAGGCGGGCGTCCCGGGTTACGAGGCGGTCATCTGGGTGGGCGTCATGGCGCCCAGGAACACGCCGCCCGACATCGTCAAGCGCCTCAACGCGGAGATCACGCGCATCGTCGGCAACAGCGAGGTTCGCGACGAGTGGGCGAAACAGGGTGCGGTGGCGATGACGATGACGCCGGACGAATTCGCGCGCTATGTAACCGAGGACATCGCCAAGTGGGAGCGCATCGTCAGGATCTCGGGCGCCAAGCCGGATTGATCCGAATCCGCAAGCGGTCGCCGCTGCAGCTTAGAATTCGACTGCGCGCGAGCATCGGCATGAATGGACCTCGACGTTCTTAGCGCCGGCGCAGGCCGGAGCCTGGTCGAGTCTTTGCAAGCGCGGTTTGCCGCGCAGGCGGGTGTATCGATTCATGCGACCTTTTGCGCGGTCGGCGCCATCATGGAAAAGCTCCTTGCCGGCGAGCCATGCGACATGGTCATCCTCACGGCGAAGCAACTCGAAAGTCTTTCGCGCTCCGGCCGTGTCGTGGCGGACAGCGTCGTTCCGCTGGGATGGGTCGAAACGGCGCTGGCGGTCAAGACGGGGGAACCTATCCCCGAGATCGCGGACCGTGATCGCTTGCGGCGAAGTCTCTGTGCGGCGGACGCAATCTATCTACCCGACCCGGAGCGTTCCACCGCCGGCATCCATTTAGTCAACATGCTGCGTGCGCTGGGCATCTACGCCGATGTCGAGCCGAGGCTGCATTCGTATCCCGGCGGGGCGATCGCGATGCGCGAGCTTGCGCAAAGCGAAGCGGAGCATCCGATCGGTTGTGCACAGGTGACGGAGATCCGTGGCATCCCCGGCGTCGCGATGCTGGGCGCCTTGCCGCAGGAATTCGCGCTCGCAACTGTTTACTCGGTCGCGGTCAACGCAAAGGCGCATCAGCCCGAGCTTGCTTATCAGTTTGCCGCTTTGCTCACCGGGCCCGACGCGAGGGAACTGCGTACATCGGCCGGGTTCGAGGTTCTTTAAAAATTGCTTAATAACGTCCCGAGCGGTCGGCGACCGGGGCACGGCGGATCCGGGCTTCCGGCTTGAGCTTGACAGTCCAGGCGACCTCGACGCTGCGCGAGCGCGATGCATCGACGTTCTTCTTCGTTGCCTCCTCGGTGCCTTCGAGCTGCGGATGCCACACGCGCACGACGTACACGCGGGGAGAAAGGTCGGTCAGCAGCGCCTTGCCGTCCTTTCCGGTCTTGGCAAAGTACGGGGAGTCCGAGACGTACACGTAGCCGACCATCCAATCGTGAATATTGCATCCGAGCACGACCACACCCGGCCTATCGAACACGACCGGCTTCGATGGGACGCCGGCATAAAGCGGAAGCTCGAAGCGCTTCGCGGGAGAAAATGAATACACCTGGTGGCGCACGTCGTCGTGATTGGGAAAGATCACCGCGGTTCCCGCGAGCACCGCGGTCACTTTCGGCTCGAACTCCCGGTTGATCTGGTCGACGATCGCCTCGCGAGCGCGCGCGGGCGGTCGAATGACTCCGTCCGCGGGAACCGCGACCACGATCGCGTCCGCGACCGGTTTTCCCTTGTCGTCGTTTACGCTCGCAGCGATTTCACTGGTTTGCGCCGCCGCCTGCGCTGCGAAAAGCACGACAAGCGCTGCGAAGCTGAAGAACTGCATTGGTGCCACGCATTCCTCCTCAATAGCTATAGACAAGCGTCACGTTGGCAACCCGGCCGCGGTAATCCAGCCCCTCGTACGCATGAGTTCTTTCGTCCGCGTACGCGAGGTTCAATGACGCTCGCTCGGAAAGCGCCCAGCTCAGCGACAATGACGCCGTTTGCGTCGTGCCCTGAAGGCGATAGGCAAAGAAGTCGTCGCCGAATGTCGGATCGGGCGCTATCGCGTCCGATGCTTCGAAGATTTCGAAGTTCTGCCGCGTCGTCGATACGACATCGCCGCGACGGATCGACAGTCTCGCGCCGACCTGAAACTGTTCGGAAATCGCGTATCCTGCTCGGGCAAATGCGGTCTGACCGTGCACGTCGAATACCTTGCCCGAGATACCCGGCACGACCGCTTCGCCGTGGCGCGCATAACGGCGCGCGTACATCCCGCCGAACGACGCGTCGAACGCCTCGCTGAAACGCTTGCCGAGCTCGGCGCGCCACTCCAGCCTGTCGCTGTCGCGAATGTTTCCGGTGTAATTCTCGTGCGATGCGAAGATCCCCAGCGACAACCAGGGTGCCGCGTAGCCCAGTCCGAATTTGTGCTTGTATACGCCGCTTGCGTCGATCGCAGTCTCGTTCAACCCATGAAACCGGTGATAGAGCTCGCTGCGGGCGCCGACGCTCAAGGTCAGTCCGTCGGCGCCACTCAATGCGTAAAAGTTCCCGCCTGTGGCGGTCAGTGTCGCGGCGATATCGGCGCGGATATCAGCTCGCTCCTGCGCCGCGGTCAGATTGCTGTCGTATCGCGTGCCGGCAGCGAGATCGACGAACCACTCCGCGCGCGCGGGTGTATTCCCGGCCAATAATAGACCGGCGCTGAGCAAAAAAAAGCACGGCACTGATTTCACGTTTTCAAGCCTGAAGCGTTGCGCAAACGGTTTATGGCACCGGGCGGCAGGGAAATTGCTTTACCAAGACTTAAGTCACGGCTGAACCGCCAAGCATTTTTAATGCGAGATTCGGTCGAGCATACACAAAAGCCGGAAACGAAAATGCAAATACATGTTTTGTATAGCCTATTGCGCCCCGCCCGGGGAAGCTGGGCAAATACACCGATGGGCCGTTTGCCTGGCGGGCATCGCCGGGTTGTCGCCCAACTGCCGAAACGCGTCAGTGACCTCCAGGTAGTCGACAACATGTCGGAGCGCGCCGAGCGCATCGCGGATATGGAC
>VBCZ01000141.1:0-3947 GCA_005889025.1 Betaproteobacteria bacterium | reverse complement strand
GCTGATGGTCGTCGTTCAATTCGGCGGCTTCTATCTCATCAACACCGTCGGCATGGCGGCTGCGCGCAAGACCGTCGCCGACGATCTCATCGCCGGCGCGCGGGTGTTCGATCGCCTGCTGGAACAGGACACGCAACGCATCGTTCAGGGCGCACGGCTGATGTCCGCCGACTATGCGTTCCGAGAGGTCATCTCGACCGGAGACCGCCAGACCATCGAGAGCGTGCTGATCAACTACAGCAAGCGCATCGATGCCGCGACAATGATGTTGGTCGATCTCGATCAGTGGGTCGTCGGCGACACGCTCCATGTCGCAGTCGGCAAGCCGTTCGCCTTTCCCAAGCTTATCGCTCAGGCGCAGGATGGCCAACATGCTTCGGCGATGGTGCTCATCCGCAATCAGCTCTATCAGATCGTGGTCGTCCCGGTGCTCGCCCCGCTGCCGGTGGCATGGCTGGCGATCGGCTTCTCGGTCAACGATGCGCTGGCGAAAGATTTTCTGAACCTGACGCGGCTGCAGGTTTCATTTCTGAGCAAGCAGGGCAACGACGGCTGGCGTCTGCAAGCGAGCACGTTGGCGCCGGCTGCCCGCGCGGCCCTCATGCACGGCATGGCCGAAGACCGGTTCGGGAGCAGCGATGCGCAGGGCAACGCCGTGGATAGCGATGACGCGATCACCCGCGTGCTGCACCTGCCGACGCGTGGCGATGAATCCGTGGTCGCGGTCCTGCAGGAGCCGATGTCGCTTGCGCTCGAGCCGTTTCGCCGGCTGCAGCAGCGGCTCGCGCTGATATCGCTGCTCGCGTTCATCGTGTCGATCATCGCGAGCGTCATTATCGCGCGCGGCATCGCGCGACCGGTGCGCGACCTCGCCGGCGTCGCCCGACGCATTGCCGCGGGCGACTACTCGACTGCGCCTTCGGAGACGCGCAGCGACGAGCTCGGCGAACTGGCTTGCGCTTTTCGGACGATGCAGGAAGGCATCGCATCGCGCGAATCGCACATCATGGACCTTGCGTATCGCGATACGCTGACCGGACTTCCCAACCGCTCGCTGTACGCATATCGCCTGGATGAAGCGCTCGCGGCGGCAGCGCCCACCGGCGCACCGGTCGCGGTGCTGCTGATGGACCTCGATCATTTCAAGTATGTCAACGACACACTGGGACATCCGATCGGAGACCTCCTGCTGCGCGAGACCGCGGCCCGTCTTCAGTCGATCGTCCCCGCCGAAACCGACACGGTGGCGCGCATGGGCGGCGACGAGTTCGCGCTGCTGCTGCCGTTCCGCGGCATCGACGAGGCGCATCGGTTGGCCGATGCAGTGCTGAAAGCGCTGGAAGCGCCGATGGCGCTCGAAGGCAACATCGTCGATGTGCGTGCGAGCGTGGGAGTGGCGGTCTCACCGCACCACGGCGATGAGAAGGATACGCTGCTGCGCCGCGCCGACGTGGCCATGTACGCGGCCAAGCGCAGCAACGTCGGGGTCGTGGTATGGGACGAACGCTACGATCAGCACAGCAGCGCGCGACTGTCGCTTCTAAGCGATTTGCGCAAGGCGGTCGATAACGACGAGCTCACGCTCATGTATCAGCCGAAAGTGCTGCTCAAGGGCGCCGGCGGGCATTACGCCGAGGCGCTGGTTCGCTGGCGTCATCCCACACGCGGACTGGTGCCGCCGATGGAGTTCATCCCGTTTGCCGAGCAGACGGGGTACATCCGCGCGATCACCAAATGGGTGCTCGAGCGTGCGATTGCACAATGTGCAGACTGGCGTTGCAATGGTCTAGCCATGAACATATCGATCAACCTCTCGGCTCGCGACCTGATGGACGCCGACCTGCCGGACCAGGTAGCCGCGCTGCTGCAGCTGCACGCTTGCGCCGCGCAATGGATCACCCTCGAAATCACGGAGAGCGCGATCCTCGACGACCCCGCGAACGCGATCGCCAACCTGGAGCGGTTGCACGCGCTGGGCTGCAAGCTTGCGATCGACGACTATGGCACCGGGTATTCGTCGCTCGCGTATCTGCGGCGTCTTCCCGTCAACGAGCTCAAGATCGACAAGTCGTTTGTCATCGGGATGGGCGGCGACGCGAGCGACGCGCTTATCGTCCGCTCGACCATCGACCTCGCGCACAACCTCGGCTTGTCGGTCGTCGCCGAAGGCGTCGAGGACGGTCCGACGCTCGAGCGCCTGCGGGCGATGAACTGCGACATGGTGCAGGGTTATCTGCTCAGCCGCCCCATGGGCGTGATCGAGACCGAGGCGTGGATGCGCAGTTCGATCTGGACCAAGGCCCCGGGAGAGATGACGGCGCTGCGCCGCGTCGTTTGACGACGCAGCCAGACGGGCTGCGCGAAGCGCTCTTTTTTTCCCATCACGTTGACAACCTCGCGTCAGCGCGCGGTGTTGAGCTCGATCCACTGCGCGAAAGCCTGCAGGAACGTGTTCACGAACGACTTCGTCTCCTCGCTGGCGATATTCCCCTTGTCATCGAACAACCTCGCCGCGTTGCCGACGTAGGCTTCGGGCTGCTGCAATGCCGGCATGTTGAGGAAGACGAGCGACTGGCGCAGATGGTGGTTGGCGCCGAAGGCGCCGATCGCCCCCGGCGAGACGCTTATGACGGCGCAGGGCTTGCCATTCCATGCGCTCTTGCCGTAAGGACGCGACGCGCAGTCGATCGCATTCTTTAGCACCCCGGCACCGAGCGGTTGTATTCGGGCGTGACGAACAGGACCGCATCGCACTGCGCGACCCGCTGCTTGAAGTCGGTGACTTCCTTGGGTGGGTTGGGGTCGAAGTCCTGGTTGTACAGCGGCAATTGGCCGATTTCGAGGATTTCGAGCTTCAGCGTGGAAGGCGCCATGGCGCTCATGGCGCGCGCCATCTTGCGATTGAAGGATTCCTTGCGAAGGCTGCCTACGATCACGGCAACGTTGTGGGGAGTGATCATTGCGATTCCTTTCTGCGAAAACGGGATCGGTACCCGCGACGGAGCTTCCCGCGGACGGTGAACACCTTCGATGCCCTCATTGGAGCCCCCGCGCACCGGAACATTCGTCGATTGCGCAAGAATTCGAAAACCGCGCCCGTGCCACGATGTCTGTGAAGTGCCCATTCGCGTGCTGTCAACGAATCTCCATGACGGCACGTTCCTTGCTTCGCCTCACTCACCATGTCCGACTCGACCATGTTGCGCTCTTCTGTCGCCAAGCGTTTTGCCGTGTCGATCGCCGGCCTCGTCGCGCTGACCGCCTGCGGTTCCGCGGCGCTTTTGCACGAGGAAGAGCGTCTGACCTTCAGGGTCGTGCGGGAAACGCCGGGCTGGTATCAGGGCGTGCCCAGAGGGGTGGAGGAGTTCGACCTCCGGGTCGGCAACGCCGCTGAGGCGCAGCGCGTCCACGCCTGGTGGTGGCCCGCGGCGGACCCGAATGCGCCGGCGGTGCTTTATCTCCAGGGCGCGCCCTGGAGCCTCACCGGACAGGTGTTCCGTCTGGAGCAACTGCGCGTGTTTGGATTTTCGGTGCTGGCGATCGATTATCGCGGCTTTGGCAAAAGCGATGGCGACGTTCCCTCGGAAAGGACGGTTTACGAGGATGCGCGCGTCGCCTGGGACTGGCTTGCGAATCGGCAACCCAATCCCGCCAAGCGCTTCATTTACGGACATTCGCTCGGCGGCGCGGTCGCTGTCAACCTTGCGGCTGCGCTCTCCGAAGTCGCGACCGACGGGGCGGAGCCTCCCACGGCGACGCCCTTGGATCACGTGCTGCCCGCAGCCGGGCTGATCATCGAATCGACCTTTACCACGCTTGCCGACATGGCCAAGGAAGTCACGTGGGTACCTGTCGGTGTCCTCCTTTCGCAGAAGTTTGATTCCGTGAGCAAGATGGCCAAGGTCAACATTCCGGTCCTGGTGGTCCACGGCGCCGCGGACCGATTC
>VBCZ01000140.1:5113-12475 GCA_005889025.1 Betaproteobacteria bacterium | reverse complement strand
CCCTGCAGTCAAGCGCGACCCGTCGAGAGACATCTTCGTCGTCGACGTCTGGAAACGCGTGGGCGACACATGGCTGCTTGCGATCCGCTATGCGAGCGCCCATGGCACCGGTCCGGTCGCGATTCCTGGCGATGCGTCATCCACGCCGCAGATTCCGAAAAAGTACTGACACCCCACGCTTGCTCGCCAGGGTCGTGTGTCGGTGCCTCGCCTCACGACGCCAGTACCTGGCGCAACCACGCCCCGAGATCGGCGATCTCTTCCAGGCACACCGAATGCTCCATGCGGTAAGTGTGCCATTCGACACGGTATCCGGCGGCCTCCAGAGCGCGGCGCGACGCCTCGCCCCATTCGAAGCGAACGACCGGATCGGCGGTGCCGTGCGCCATGAAAATCGGTACCTCTTTGTTCGCGCTCGATGCGTCCTGCGTCAGCCGGTCCGCAAGCACCAGGTACGTCGACAATGCAGCGATGCCTGCCAGGCGCGCGGGATGGCGCAAGCCGGTATGAAGAGCGACCACCCCGCCCTGCGAGAATCCGGCGAGCACGATACGCGACGAAGCGATGCCGCGCTCGTTCTCCCGCGCGATCAGCGCTTCGAGTTGCGCCTGCGATTCCAGCACACCATCGATGTCGGCGCGGCTGCTCAAGTCGGCGGCGGCGATGTCGTACCACGCCCGCATCGCCATGCCGTTGTTGATCGTCACCCTGCGCACGGGGGCGTGCGGAAAAACAAAGCGTACGGCGAGCTTGGGCGGTAACCCAAGCTCAGGGACGATCGGCACGAAATCGTTACCGTCGGCGCCGAGGCCGTGCAGCCAGATGATGCTCAGGGTGGGATTCGGCCCGGTATTGAGCTCAACACCGGGAATAAGCTCGGCCACGACCTGGATTTACGCGTTCACGCAACTTCTCGATCGCTGCTAGACCCTCTTTCCGACGCCACTGGCTTCCCACCCCGCTTCGTTATCGATCACAAAAAATTCATGCCCTTCGTCAACGATGACAAAATCGCCGTGAGCCTCGTGCGGTGTGTTCCCGAGATTAGATGAGAAATCGAGGAATCCCGTGCAGTCGGGATTGACTGTATAGGGGCCGGTGAAGGTTCTGTGCACCAAGTTGCCGTTGAAGCGACCGGTCTCGGTCGTGGTGAATTGGCCCGCGCCGTCAAAAATGATCAGCGAAACGGACACAAAAGGGCCTCCGGAAAGCGAGCTTCCTTCAAACTTGATGCCGTAGCTGCCTCGGAGCGTTCGATTCGAGCACTTCCCCGCTCCCGGGCCGTCATTGGCCTGAGCGAGAGCAATGACATCGAGGTGACCGGGGCGTGCGTAATCGCGCACCAATGCCCCGGCTGCGAATGTTCCGAGCAGCAACGTCGCCGCAAGCGCTGACTTCGTGGATGTTCTCATCTTTTCCTCCGGAAACGAGTGTGTGACGGCAATCTGCCGCAAAGTGCGATGGCGTCTCTCGACGAATAGCAAATTCGTCGCGCAAGCCTACGCGTGGAATGTCTCTTGATGGCGAGGAACACCTCAAAAATGCAAAAGCCGTGCGCCGCATAGGCAAGGTATGATTTATCGTGATTTACGACTGCGGCGTCGCCTTATGCTGGACTTCGGTGTAAAGATACCCGACATTCGGACCTGGGGCCATTCACGAACGTGCGCCGGGCATGCCGCCTCGGCATCGTTGCGGCGGCTTCTTGGAGCACCTATCGTCGGAGACGTTCATGTCCTCATTTAATCGCCGGATCGGTATTATCGGCACGGGTTTCGGCGCACAGGTTCATGCGCCCGGCTTTCGCTCCGAAGGCTGGGAGGTCGCTGCATTCTGCAGCCGCAGCCGCGAAAAAGCGGAAAAAGCCGCGCATGCAGCCGGTGTCGAGGGCGTGCATACCGATCCGCTGGAGCTGATTCGCCGCGATGACCTCGCCGCCGTCGCGATCACTACCCCACCCGGTTCGCACCACCCGCTCTGCGTCGCAGCGCTCAAAGCCGGGAAGCACGTCCTGTGTGAAAAGCCGTTCGCGATCGATGCGAAGCAGGCCGCGGAGATGCGCGACCTCGCCGACAAGACCGGGCGAACGGCGATGATCAACCACGAGTTTCGCCATACGCCGCAGCGCGCGTATATCAAGGATCTCCTGAGCGACGGCTATATCGGCAAGTTCCAGCTTTGCACGGTGGAATTGTTCCTGGACCGATACGTGTCGGGACAGCCGCGACCGTTGACGTGGATGGCGTCGAAGTCCCAGGGCGGAGGCGTTCTCGGCGCGCTCGGCTCGCACTATATCGACGGGTTGCGCCACTGGTTTGGCGAGGTCGCTTCGGTCAGCGGCCAGTTGGCGACCTTGCGTCCCGATCTGGTGGATACAGTGACGGGCTTGACTGCCCAGTCACAATGATCGCGTCTTTTGCCGCCACGCCTGCGCGCGGCACGAAGATCGTGGTCATGGGCGACAACGGCACGCTGATCGCGGAGCAACCCGGACCCAACCCCGAGGAGAACGGAATCGTCGTCGCGAGCCGCGGCGGCGCTCCGCTCCAGCCACTCCAGACGCCCGACCAATATCTTCCGCTCAACGACGCGCGCGATCACCGCCTGATGGCGTTTCGCATGCTGGTCCGGGACTTTACTCGGGGCATCGAACAGGGCAAGTCGCCAGCGCCCAATTTCACCGACGGGCTCCGCTGTCAGGAAGTGCTCGACGCGGTGCGACAATCATCCGAATCCGGGCGCACGGTCAACCTGTAGATTCGCGCGTAGCGACCAGCGAGCCCTTCGACATCAGGTGCGAACGGATAGCCGTTTGTTTCGCTAGGTCGCTTCCACCGATGCGGTCGACAGCGCCGTGGCGAGCGCTTCGTCGACTGTCTCCACCCACACGAAGCCAAGCCGCTCGCGCGCATCGGCCGGAATATCTTCGAGGTCGCGGCGGTTTCGTTCCGGAAGGATCACCATGCTTATGCCGGCGCGCAGCGCCGCGAGCACCTTTTCCTTCACTCCGCCGATCGGAAGCACCAGTCCGCGCAAGCTGATCTCGCCTGTCATCGCGACATCGCTGCGCACCGGCCGGCCCGTCAGTAGCGATGCGAGCGAGACAAACATCGCCACGCCCGCGCTCGGACCGTCCTTCGGCGTTGCGCCCGCCGGAACGTGGACGTGGATGTCCGATTTCTCCAGCACCTCGGGATCGATGCCGAGCTCTCGCGCGCGCGCCTTGATCAGCGACAGCGCGGCCTGCGCGCTCTCCTTCATCACGTCCCCGAGCTGGCCGGTCAGTATCAGCTTGCCCGTGCCGGGCATGCGCGCGGCCTCGACAAACAGGATGTCACCGCCGACCGGCGTCCATGCCAGACCCGTGGCGACGCCCGGCACGCCGGTGCGCATGGCGACCTCGGCCTCGAACTTGCGCGGTCCGAGAATGGCGGCGAGATCATCGGGCCCGATTTTTACCTGCTGCACGCTGCCCTCGGCGATCCGCACCGCGACGTGCCGGAACACGTGCCCGATCTCGCGCTCGAGATTGCGCACGCCCGCTTCGCGCGTGTAGTCGTCGATGATCGCCATCAACGCTTCATCGCTTATTTCGCACTGCGCGGGCTTGAGCCCTGTCGCCTCGAGCTGGCGCGGCACCAGGTAGCGGCGTGCGATCTGCAATTTTTCCTGTGCGGTATAGCCGGGCAGCTGGATGATTTCCATGCGGTCGCGCAGCGGTCCCGGTATGGTGTCGAGGACGTTCGCCGTGCAGATGAACATCACGCCCGACAGGTCGAACGGCACGCCCAGATAGGTGTCGCGGAAGGTCGAGTTCTGCTCGGGGTCGAGCACCTCGAGCAATGCCGACGACGGGTCGCCGTGAAAGCCGCCCGCGCCGAGCTTGTCCACTTCATCGAGCATCATCACGCAATTGCGGGTCCCGGCCTTGCGCAGGTTCTGGATGATGGTGCCCGGGAGCGCGCCGATATACGTGCGCCGATGGCCGCGGATCTCCGCCTCGTCATGCACGCCGCCCAAGCTCAGGCGCACGAACTTCCGTCGAGTAGCCCTGGCGATGCTCTGCCCGAGCGAGGTCTTGCCCACGCCGGGCGGACCGACAAAGCACAGGATCGGGCTCTTGCCCGATGGATTGAGCTTGCGCACGGCAAGATACTCGAGGACGCGCTTCTTGATCTTTTCAAGGCCGTAATGGTCCGCGTCGAGGATGCGCCGCGCCTCCGCAATGTCGATCTCGGGCTCGGGGTCGGCCGCCCACGGCAGCTCGATCAGCCACTCGAGATAGGTCCGGACCATCGAATTCTCGCCGGCGCCTTCCGGCATGCGCTCGAGGCGCTTGAGCTCCTTGCGCGCGTGCTTCTCCACCTCCTCGGGCATCTTCGCTTCGGTGATTGCCTTGTCGAGCTCGGCGATTTCCGTGGCGGTCTCGTCGCCTTCGCCCAGCTCCTTCTGAATCGTGCGCATCTGCTCGCGCAGAAGATGCTTGCGATTCATGTCGCCGATCGACTCCTTGGTGCGCTCGTCGATCTCGCGCGACACCTTCAGCACTTCGATGCGGCGCGACAGCAGCTCGAGCAGCTTGTCCAGCCGGGCTTTCAGGTCGAAGGTCTCCAGCAGCGCCTGTTTTTCCTCCGCGCCAATGTCCATCAGGCCGGCGATGAAGTCCGCCAGGCGCGCGGGGCCCTCCACGCTCTGCAGCGCGGCGACCATCTCCTGAGGAACCTGCGGAAGCAGCTCCAGAATTTCGATCGCTCGCTGCTTCAGGCTGTGCGCGCGACCTTCGATATCCGCATCCAGCTTCTCGGGTTCTGCGATAAGCTCGACGCGGGCGACGGTGAACGGATAGCCTTCTAGAAATTGCAGCACGCGGAATCGCTGCAGCCCCCTGCAGATCGCATGATGCGTGCCGTCGGGGGCGGTGATGTAGCGCAGCACGCTCGCCGTCGTGCCGAACCAATGCAGCTCGTTGGGCCCCGGCTCGTCGGTCTCGGGCTTGCTCTGAAGCAGCACGCCGAGCGGACGCTCCAGCCGCACCGCCTCCTGCGCCGCGGCGCGTGAGCGCTCCCGGCCGATGGTGAGCGGGTACACCATGCCGGGGAACAGCACGACATTGCGCACCGGGACGATGATCAGGGCATCGTCGGGGAGTGCGCGCGCCGCCTTTTCGCCTCGAGCTTGCTCGGAAGCCGTCGGGACTTCGGCGTGCGTGGACGCGTCGGCGCTGACCGGCACTGAATGGGTGATGGTTTGCTCGTTCATGACTGTTCTGGTCAGCCCAGCTTGCGCAATCTCAGGATCAGGCAGCCATCGACGAGCTCGGGCGTGCCATTTTCCAGTCGCACGTCAGGCAATGCGATGCGACGCTCGAAATAGCCGTAGGGTATCTCCAGCCGTCGCACCGCGCGGCGCGAACCGGCAAAGCGCAGCGGGCTGTCGGCGCGCACGACCAGCGCCTGAGGCTCGATGGTCACGTCGACGCGCTCCGCAGGCACCCCGGGCAAGGCGACCACGACGATGACCTCGCGTTCGTCCTCGAACACATCCACCGGCGGCTCCCAGACCGCTCGCGTGCGCTCCGACGTGGTCAGACGGAAGAACTGCCGGTGCATGCGCTCGGCCTGATCGAGCAGGTCGCAGGCCTGCGCCCACATCCAGTCGGTGGGATTACGCGATGACATGAACGTCCAATGCGAAGACCCGTCCCCGCGCGCGACCAGCGGGCGTCGGGTACGGGCAAGGGCTGAGGATTCGGCAGGAGATCTCCACAACCAGAGTATGGAGGCAGATCCAGGCGATTCAAGCTTTTGCCTTCGGGCCGGGCGTCCATACGTCCGCGACGGCGGAGCGGCAAAGGCGTGGCAACGCATACCGGCACCACCTCCACCAGCGGAAACAGCTTGATGAAGCGCGCCACCGCCGGCAGCAGGAAGTAGCCGAGCACGGTGTAGCTGGCCGCAATCTCCAGCCGGCCCGACACATCGGTGCGGCGGTGAAACGGGAAGCGCGCTGCTTCGCTGGCCACGTCCAGCACGGCTTGCGCCTGCTGATGCTGCAGCGCCAGCGCGATGTGCTTGCGGGGCTCAATACGGCAGGATTTGTTTCCGGCTACCGCGGCTCGCCGCTGGGCGGCCTCGATCTCGCGCTATGGAGCGCGGAAAAATTCCTGTCGCGCGCGCACATCCGGTTCCAGCCCGGTTTGAACGAAGACCTCGCCGCGACGGCGATCTGGGGCAGCCAGCAGGTCAATCTGCACCCCGGTGGCAAATACGACGGCGTGTTCTCGATGTGGTACGGCAAGGGGCCCGGAGTCGATCGCTGCGGCGATGTGTTCAAGCACGCCAATTTTGCCGGAACGTCCAAGCATGGCGGCGTCCTGGTGCTCGCGGGCGACGATCATGCGGCGAAGTCGTCGACCATTCCGCACCAGTCCGATCACCAGTTTTCCGCGGCGATGATGCCGGTGCTCTATCCCTCGTCGGTCCAGGAGATCATCGACCTCGGGCTGCACGGATGGGCGATGAGCCGCTTTTCGGGCTTGTGGGTGGGCTTCAAGTGCGTATCCGACACGGTGGAAAGCTCGGCGTCGGTCACCATCGACCCCGAACGCGTCAAGATCGTCGTTCCCGACGATTTCCCCTTTCCTCCCGACGGCGTGTCGATACGCTGGCCGGATGCCTTTCTCGCCACCGAAGTGCGGATGCAGGACTACAAGATCTACGCCGCGCTTCATTACTGCCGCGCCAACCAGCTCAACCGCATCGTCATCGACTCGCCCAACCCGAGGTTGGGCATCATCACCAGTGGCAAGAGCTATCTCGATGTGCGTCAGGCCCTTGCCGACCTCGGAATCACCGACAGCGACGCCGCCGAGATCGGCATCCGCGTGTTCAAGGTCGCGATGCCGTGGCCCTTGGAGCCGGAGGGCGTGCGCCATTTCGCCGAAGGCCTGGAAGAGATCCTGGTCGTCGAGGAAAAGCGGCAGATCGTCGAGTATCAACTCAAGGAGCAGCTCTACAACTGGCGGACCGATGTGCGGCCACGCGTCGTGGGTAAGTTCGACGAGAAGGGCGAGTGGGTGCGCCCGCACGGAGACTGGCTGCTGCCTGCCACGTCCGAGCTCACCCCGGCGATGATCGCGCGCGTCATCGCACAGCGCATCGAGCGGCTCAACCTGCATCCGCGAACCATCGAGAAGGTCCGCAGCCGCGTCGATTTCATCAACGCCAAGGAAGCCGCGCTTGCCAAGCCCAAGATCGCGCTGCAGCGCATCCCCTATTTCTGCTCCGGGTGTCCGCACAACACCTCGACCAAGGTGCCCGAGGGCAGCCGCGCCACGGCGGGTATCGGCTGCCACGCCATGGC
>VBCZ01000140.1:0-5071 GCA_005889025.1 Betaproteobacteria bacterium | reverse complement strand
ACCGACGAAAAGCACATTTTCGCCAATCTCGGCGACGGCACGTATTACCACTCGGGCATTCTCGCCATCCGCGCAGCGGTCGCGGCCAAGGTCAACATCACCTACAAGATCCTGTACAACGACGCGGTGGCGATGACCGGCGGCCAGCCTGTCGACGGGCCGATCTCGCCCGAGATGATCGCCCGCCAGTGCGCCGCCGAGGGCGTGGGCAAGATCGTCGTGGTTTCCGATGAGCCGGACAAATATCCCTCCGGCTATTTCGCGCCCGATATCGAGATCCATCATCGCGACGAGCTCGATCGCGTGCAGCGCGCATTGCGCGACACGCCGGGCGTCACCGTGCTGCTCTACGACCAGACCTGCGCCGCGGAGAAGCGGCGCAGGAGAAAGCGCGGCAAGTATCCCGATCCCGCCAAGCGCGTCGTCATCAACGAGCTGGTATGCGAGGGCTGCGGCGATTGCGGGATCAAGTCGAACTGCGTTTCGGTGGTGCCGCTGGAAACCGAGTTCGGCCGCAAGCGCACCATCGATCAGAGCTCCTGCAACAAGGATTATTCCTGCGTCAACGGCTTTTGCCCGAGCTTCGTCACCGTCGAGGGCGGATCCTTGCGCAAGCCGGAGAAGGCCGAAGCAAGTGAATTTGCCTCGCTGCCCGAGCCGGTGCTGGCATCGACGACCGATCCCTACGGCATTCTGGTGACCGGCATCGGCGGCACTGGCGTGGTCACCATCGGCGCGCTTCTGGGCATGGCGGCTCACATCGAGGGCAAGGGTTGCAGCGTGCTGGACATGACGGGCCTCGCGCAAAAAAACGGCGCGGTCGTGTCGCACGTGCGCATCGCGGACTCTCCCGAGCAGCTCTACGCGACGCGCATCGCCGCGGGCGAGGCGAAGCTCGTGCTCGCGTGCGATATTCTCACCAGCGTCGGCTACGAAGCCGTCGCCAAGATGCAAAAGGGCGTCACCAAGGCGGTGGTCAACACCGCGCTGGTGATGCCCGCCGACTTCACGCGCGACGCCGACCTCAAGTTTCCGCTCGGTTCGATGGAACAGGAAATCAGCGATGCCGTCGCGCCGGGTGACGCGGAATTCCTCGACGCGACCAAGCTCGCGACGGGGCTGATGGGCGATTCCATTGCCACCAACCTGTTCATGGTTGGATTCGCCTATCAGCGCGGCCTGATCCCCGTGTCGGAGGCGGCCATCCTGCGCGCGATCGAATTGAACGCCGCGGCGGTCGAGTCGAACAAGCAGAGCTTTCGCTGGGGGCGCGTCGCCGCGGTCGATCCCGCTCACGTGCTGGCGGCGGCAATCCCGCAGCAGAAGCCCGACTCGCAGCGTCTTTCGACGACGCTCGAAGAGATCATCCAGCGCCGGGCGGAATTTCTGACCGGGTACCAGGACGCGGCGTACGCCAAGCGCTATACCGATTTCGTCGCCAAGGTGCGCGCGGCGGAAACGGCGAAGCTGCCCGGGAAAACCGCGCTTACCGAAGCGGTGGCGCGCTACTACTTCAAGCTCCTGGCGATCAAGGACGAGTACGAAGTGGCGCGGCTGTACGCCGAGTCGGATTTTGCCAAGCGCATCGCTGCGCAATTCGAGGGCGATTACAAGCTCGTCTTCCACCTCGCGCCGCCGCTTTCCAATAAGCCCGATGCCGTGACCGGCGAGGCGAAAAAGACGACCTACGGCCCCTGGATGATGAGCGCGTTCAAGGTGCTGGCGAAGCTTCGCGGCTTGCGCGGAACCGCTTTCGACATTTTCGGCAGGACGGCGGAGCGGCGGTTGGAGCGACAGCTCATCGCCGACTACGAAGCGTTGATCGACGAGCTTCTGCCGCGTCTCGCGCTCCACAACCATTCGATCGCGGTCGAGCTAGCCGCCATCCCGGAGCACATCCGAGGCTACGGACACGTCAAGGAGCGCCATCTGAAGACGGCCAAGGCCAGGGAAGCGGAGCTCGTCGCAGCGTATCGGGCGGCCCTGCCCGCCGAGACGCCGCAGGGGATACGCGTCGCGGCTTAGGCGGGGAAGTCACTCGTTTCAAACCACGCGGCCCTCGGGCCGCGTTTTTGTTTGCATTCCGATCTACCGCGCCTTTGTGAACGCGAAGCGTCCGTTCGCGGTCAAAAATTCCGTCAGGCGCTTAGCGCACATGGAGGACACATGCCGGCCAACCGCAAGCATCCGAAGAAGCGCTCGAAGAACTGGGTCAAGACCGTAACGACCTCGGCCATCGACGTGCCCGAGGGCACGATGAACAAGCCTGCGAAGCAGGTCGCCGCGGCCCTGCTCAGGAAAAACAAAGGCAAGCCGCCGGGATCGATCAATCGCTACATTCAGTTCTACCTGAACCGCGGCGGAAGCGGAATTTCACAGACGCGCAGGAAAACGCTCAAACGGGCGATGGAGCTTATCCGGGAATCCGCGTAACGGAGCCGGCGCTCCGGCATGGCCGCGGTTACAAACGGCCGCAGCCGCCATTCGCATCGCGCACTATCGATTGCCGCTGGCCGGCGGCCAGTTGACAGGTAACACCAGCGCACCGAATATTGCGCTCTCCTTCACGCGGTCCGGCGCTGTCGAATCGCCCTTGCAGACACCCTTCGATCTCTTCGGCAAGGTCGCGCTCATTACGGGCGCGTACCGCGGCCTCGGATTCGCCATCGCGCAAGGCCTCGCGCGCGCCGGCGCGACCGTCGTTCTCAACGGCCGGCGGCAGGACGCGCTGGATGCCGCAGTTGGGTTGCTGTCCGCGCAGGGCTTGGGTGCGTCCACGGCCGTGTTCGACGTCACCGACCGCGAGGAGATCGGCTCGGCGGTCGCACAAATAAACGAGCGCTTCGGCCACATCGACATCCTCTTCAACAACGCCGGGATCCAGCGGCGCGGTCCTCTCGTCGACTTTCCACAAGCGCAGTGGGACGAGATCATCGCGACCAACTTGAGCGCGCCGTTCGCCGTGTCGCAGGCCGTGCTCCCCGGAATGATCTCCCGCAAGAGCGGCAAGATCGTCCACATCGCATCGCTCATGAGCGAGCTCGCGCGGCCGGGCGTCGTCCCGTATACCGCGGCGAAGGGCGGCGTCCGGCAATTGACGCGCGGCATGGCGGTCGAGCTCGCGCCTCACAACATCCAGGTCAACGCGATCGCGCCGGGCTACTTCGCGACGGAGATGAATCGTGCGCTGATCGACGACGCCGAGTTCAACGCGTGGGTCTCCAAGCGCACGCCCGCGGGGCGCTGGGGAGAGCCCGACGAGCTCGCCGGCCTCGCCGTGTTTCTCGCTTCCAGCGCGTCGAACTACATGACCGGGCAGATGCTGGTCATCGACGGCGGCATGAGTGTAGCGCTGTAGGTGCGAATTCATTTGTAGGTGCGAATTCATTCGCACGCGGTGCCAAAAGATACGCCGGCGGCCGAATGAGATTCGGCCCCACAGGTCGGCCCGGTCGCCGTGCGGCTGTGGGTGCGAATTCATTCGCACACGGCGGCCAAGGATACGTCGGCCAATGCGCCCAGCCGCGCCGAATTTGCAGCCCTGCTCCCCATTTCCATTACGTCGCCGGGCTGGCATGCTAGCGATATCGCCTCCCGAAAGAGTCTCATGCGCACGATTTTTGTCCTGTTCGACTCGCTGATGCGAACCGCGGTCGGCTGCTATGGCTCGACCAGCGTTCGAACGCCCAACTTCGACCGCTTCGCGCGACGCGCGGTGACATTCGATACCCATTTCGTTGGAAGCCTTCCCTGCATGCCCGCGCGTCGTGATCTTCATACCGGGCGCCTGAACTTCATGCATCGCAGCTGGGGCCCGCTGGAGCCGTTCGACAACTCGTTTCCCGAGATGATGCGCGAAGCCGGCATCCACACGCACCTGGTCACCGATCACCTGCACTACTTCGAGGACGGCGGTGCGACATACCATGGCCGCTTTCGAACCTGGGACTTCATCCGCGGACAGGAATATGACTCTTGGAAGGCGATGGTCGACCCGCCGCTCAAGCGCCTGCGCGAGAAGTTCTCGCCGCGCCACTACAATTTCGACGATGGCTGGAAGCGCCTGCAACACGCGATCAACTGCGAGTTCATGAGCGACGAAGAGGATTTCTGCCTGCCGCGCTGCTTTGCCAGTGGCTTCGAGTTTCTCGATCTGAACCGCATCGCGGACAACTGGTTCCTGATGCTGGAGTGCTTCGATCCTCATGAGCCATTTCACGTTCCCTGGCGCTTCAAGAAGGAATACGACAGCGGATGGATCGGCGGCGTGCTCGACTGGCCCATATATGAAAAAGTGAGCGACTCTCCCGAGGAAGTTGCCGAGATCCGGGCCAATTATGCCGCGCTGGTCGCGGCGTGCGACCACTATTTCGGCAAGCTTCTCGACTACCTCGATGCGCACGATATGTGGAGCGACACTGCGCTCGTCCTGTCCACCGATCATGGGTTTCTTCTCGCCGAGCATGACTGGTGGGGCAAGAACCTGCAGCCGTATTACACGGAAATCTCGCACATTCCGTGCATCGCCTACCACCCGCGCTACGCCAGCCACGGCGGCGAGCGGCGCAAGGCCTTGACGCAGACGATGGACTTGATGCCGACGTTTCTCGACATTCACGGCCTGCCGATCCCTCAGGAGGTGCGCGGCCGGACGCTGCTGCCGCTTCTGGCTGAGGACCAGTCCATACGTACCTATTACCTGTACCCTGAAGATCTCTACGCGCCGGGACTCCACGAGTACACGCTGATGCCGATGCACCTGCACTCGCTTTTCAGCGCCGCAGAAATGCGCACGGCGAAGCTTGCGGGCCCCTTCGACTTCACCAAGAACATGCCGCTCCTGCGCATCGATGCGCTCAAGGACGCAAGGCGCATTCCGATACACGACGGCCGCAAGTTCGATCCCGGTATCGGCACGACGCTCTACGACCTTGCGACGGATCCACAGCAGATGCGCCCGTTTCGCGACCCAAACCTGGAGCGGCGGTTTTTGCGCGGCATCGCCGAAGTGCTCGCGGCGCACGACACGCCGCCGGAATTCTATTCCCGCTACGGCGTGCAGCAACTCGCC
>VBCZ01000139.1 GCA_005889025.1 Betaproteobacteria bacterium | reverse complement strand
TGATCCAGGACAAGCCTGGAACCGCGAAGGCCGTCGCGATCTCGTTCGTGGGCGGCAGCGGCGCGATCGATCTGGTCAAGCGGTCTCAGAACGGCTCGGCAAAGTTCGGCCCGACCGCGAACTTTCTGGTGCGCGTTCGCGATCAGCTCGTCGACCCCGATGTCGCAGACGTGATCGTCGATTCGCCGTCCGACAAGCTGCCTCAGGGCATGGACGACGACTTCCGTCTGGGGGCCGATCATCTGGCCGACATAAAGGCGCTGATTGCCGACATCAGGAAACGCTTTCCGAACGCGAAGATCTACCTTATCGGCACCAGCCGAGGGGCGATCTCCGCCGCGGCGCTCGGTGCGAAGCTTGGCGACTCCGTGCAGGGCGTCGTTCTGAGCTCGACCGTCACCAATCGCGGCAAGGCGGGGGAGGGGCTTTCGCGATTCGATTACTCGGCCATCAAGGTTCCGCTGATGTTCGTTCACCATCGCGATGACGGATGCGCGCTCAGTCCTTACGGCAATGTCAAGCGGTTATCGCAAAGCTATCCGCTGATCAGCGTCAGCGGCGGCGACCCGCCGCAAACGGGTCCGTGCGATCCGCTGGCTCCGCACGGCTACTTCGGGCGCGAAGCGCCGGTCGTGCAGGCGATGAAGAATTGGATGCTCGGACGCGAGTTCGCGCGCGAGATTCCAGTAACAACGGCGCCGTAATGGCAACCGTCCCAAAAGCCTTACCGCGAAGATGGGAGAGACGCAGAGAAGTCCTTCATCGGAACGTTCTCGCTTGCGTGGGCACAACTCAGTTGTTCTTTGCGTCTGTGCTGTTGAGCTTTGCTGCATTTGCTCTTCGAGGTCTTCATGAGCACGATCGACGTTAAGGTCCCCGACATCGGCGATTTCAAGGACGTGCCCGTCATCGAGGTCTTCGTCAAGCCCGGAGATGCCGTCAAGGCCGAAGACTCCCTGGTCACGCTGGAGTCGGACAAGGCGACCATGGATGTTCCGTCGCCCGCAGGTGGCGTCGTGAAAGAACTCAAGGTGAAGCTCGGCGACAAGGTCAGCGAAGGCAGCATCTTGCTCACCCTCGAGGCGGCCGCACCCACGCCGGCGGAAAAGGCCGCGCCCACGCCAGCGGGAAAGGCCGCGACGGCAGCGGCGCCCCCCGTGGCAAAAGCGCCGCCCCCCGCTGGAGCGAGCAAGGGCCCTCCGACGCCTCCTGCCACGGGACCGGCGCCGGTCGCGGCAAGCTATTCGGGAGCGACCGATATCGAATGCGACATGCTGGTGCTCGGCGCCGGTCCCGGCGGCTACAGCGCCGCGTTTCGCTCCGCCGATCTCGGCATGAAGACCGTCCTGGTCGAGCGCTACTCGACCTTGGGGGGGGTGTGCCTGAACGTCGGTTGCATACCATCCAAGGCGCTGCTTCACATCGCGGCGATCATGGACGAAGTCGCGGCGCTGGGCGAGCACGGCGTCTCCTACGGTGCACCCAAGGTCGACCCGGCCAAGCTCCTTGCCTGGAAGAACAAGGTTGTCGGCAGGCTTACTGGTGGGCTCACCGGAATGGCGAAGGCGCGCAAGGTCGAGGTCGTGCGCGGTTACGGCACGTTTCTCGATCCGCACCACGTTTCGGTCGAGCTCACCGATGGCCCCGGACAGAATCGCACAGGGGCGAAAAAAGTCGTGCGCTTCCAGAAAGCGATCATCGCCGCGGGATCGCAGTCGGTGCGCCTGCCTTTCGTTCCCGAGGATCCGCGCATCGTCGACTCGACCGGCGCGCTCGAGCTGAGCAGTGTGCCGAAGCGCCTGCTCGTCGTCGGCGGCGGAATCATCGGGCTCGAGATGGGGGCGGTGTATTCGACGCTGGGCTCGCGTCTGGACGTCGTCGAAATGCTCGATGGCCTGATGCTGGGCGCCGACCGCGATTTGGTGAAAGTGTGGGACAAGATGAACAAGCCGCGCTTCGATCGCATCATGCTCAAGACCAAGACCGTGGCGCTCGGGGCAAAAAAGGACGCGGTGTACGCGAGCTTCGAAGGCGAGCAGGCGCCGAAAGGGGCGCAGCCGTATGACATGGTGCTGCTGTCGGTGGGCCGCAGCCCGAACGGCAAGAAAATCGGCGCCGAAAAAGCGGGGGTCGCGGTAAGCGATCGCGGATTCATTTCGACCGACGGCCAGATGCGCACCAACGTGCCGCACATCCACGCCATCGGGGATATCGTCGGTCAGCCCATGCTTGCGCACAAGGCGGTGCACGAGGCGCATGTCGCCGCCGAAGCCGCGGCGGGTCAGAAGTCTTTCTTCGACGCGCGCGTCATACCGTCGGTGGCGTATACCGACCCGGAAATCGCATGGGTCGGAATCACCGAGGACGAAGCCAAAGTCCAGGGCGTCAAGATCCAAAAAAGCATGTTTCCGTGGGCTGCGTCGGGGCGCGCGATCGCCAATGGCCGCGACGAGGGTTTCACCAAGCTCCTGTTCGACGATGCCACGCATCGCGTTGTCGGCGGAGGCATCGTCGGCACGCACGCGGGCGACCTGATCAGCGAAATCGCGCTGGCGATCGAGATGGGCGCCGATGCGGTCGACATCGGCAAGACCATTCATCCCCATCCCACCCTGAGCGAATCGATCGGGTTTGCCGCCGAGGCGTTCGAGGGCGTTTGCACCGATCTGCCTCCGGTGCGCAAGAAATGACGCAGGACGAGCAGAAGCGACTCGTCGCGCGGGAGGCGATCAAGTACGTAATCGACGACACTTTTGTCGGTGTCGGCAGCGGATCGACGGCCAACTATTTCATGGCCAAAATCAAGCACCGGATCAAGGGTGCGGTTGCCAGCTCGATAAAGACCGCCGAGCGCCTCAAGGACCACGGCATCCCGATCGTCGAGCTCACCGCGGTCAACGAGCTCCCGGTCTACATCGACGGCGCTGACGAAGTCACCGAGCACGGCGCGATGATCAAGGGAGGCGGCGGCGCGCTGACGCGTGAGAAGATCGTCGCGGCGGTGGCAAAGAAGTTCGTGTGCATTGTCGACCAGTCGAAGCTCGTCGGCGTGCTCGGCGACTTTCCGCTTCCGGTCGAAGTCATTCCCATGGCGCGCAGCTTTGTCGCGCAGGCGCTGGTGAAGCTCGGCGGACATCCGCAGCTTCGTGCAAACTTTACGACCGACAACGGCAACATCATTCTCGATGTCGAGGACATGCGCATACTCAATCCGACTGAGCTGGAAATGAAAATCAACAATATCGTCGGCGTGGTCACCAACG
>VBCZ01000138.1:617-3811 GCA_005889025.1 Betaproteobacteria bacterium | reverse complement strand
AACACGACGACTGGCACACGCGCCAACACTTGCCTGAAAGAGTCGGCATTCCCGGATTCATTCGAGCTCAGCGGTGGGTCTCCAACTCGCCGGGTTCGCGATATTTCGTCGTCTATGAAGTCACGGATATCGAGGTGCTCTCCTCTTCACCGTATCTAGAGCGGCTCAACAACCCAACGCCTTGGACGAGCCGGACAATGTCGAGTTTTAGGGGCATGGTCCGAGGCTTTTGCAAACTGGACAGTCGTCACGGTTCCGTACTTGGAACGACCGGCCTGACTCTACGATATTCTGCCGCGCCAGGAATGGAGGATCGCTTGTGCACCTGGTTGAATAGCGATCTGATTCCGGATGTCATGCAACGGAAGGGATTTACAAGCGCCTTCATGCTGCGATCTGAGCGTGTGCCAGAGATGACAGCTGAGCAACGAATTCGTGGGCTCGACGCGAGCGTGGATCTAGCACTACTGGTAACCGGCTACTCACCTGAACTAATGGCAGACTTGGCGCAGAATGAGCTCTGTGCTAGTTCTCTCGAAGCCCACGGAGCATCGCCAGGTATTACTTCGGGCGTCTACCAGCTCGCATGCCTATCCGGCGCTCCCTCGTAGGATTCGCATAGCAGTAGTTTCATCGGATTTCAAGTTGGCGCCACATACTATCGCGGACCAACTAAATTAGTAGTCTGCGAACGTGCACACTGCTGGAATGGCCGCGGTAGGAGTGGGGGCGAATGTCTGCTCCTCGGCCGCTCCCGGCCGGTCAACGGCATCGGCGATCTGACACTGGCTACCAGATCAAATCCGAGTTACACAACTCATGCCGGCTCCATGCCATGGCGGCGCTTCGTCGCATCGGCTTCCGGTGAAGCGAGGAAGGAGAGTAACGCCCCGGCGGCCGCGGGACAGCTCGATACGGTGCATACCGCCGCAGAGAATACGGTTGCCACCTGGATCTCCGGTGGAAGCAGGCCGATGACCTCGATGCCCGGCAGGTGCATCAATTCGCTCAACTGCTGGAAGCCGAGCTCGACATCGCCGCGTGCCACGAGCGTGCCAACGGCAAGGCCGGGCGGAGCCTGCACGATGCGCGGCGCGATGACGTCGGCAATGCCCCAGCGCTCGAACAAGCGGACAAGGTGCGCGCCGCTTGGACCCGTCGAATACCCGATGCTGCGAGCGCGCAGGACGGCATCGCGAATCGCCGACTCAGTAGAGACGTCTGGTCGCGTCGCGCCGGCGGCTATGGCTATCGCTACGGCGGAACGAGCGAGATCGGTTCGACTCCCCGGAGCGACCCGTCCGCCGGCGGCCAACTCCTCGATCACCTCGGCCGCCAGCACGACGAAGTCGAACGCTTCACCCTGGTCGACCCGGCGGGCCGCATCGATGCCACCCACCGCAATGATATCGACCGGTTGCCCTGACTGCTGCTGATAAGCATCGCCCAGTTCGGCGAGCACGTGACGCATCGCCATCGAGGAGATGCCCGTGATGCGGTCAACCTTGCCTGACTCGACGGCCATGTCGTCGTGCTCGGGCTCGATCAACCGATGTATTTCAATCCGGCCTTTTGCAGCGGCTCGCGCATGTTGTACATATCCAGGCCCAGTACTCCCGCCGCCAGCTTTGCGCGCTTTACGCCCTCACTGGCTTCGCGCGCGGTCGCAGCCTCCAGGGTCTTCTGCGCCGACGCTGCCGGCACCACCACCACGCCGTCGTCATCGGCCACGATGACATCGCCCGGAGTCACCAGCGCCCCTGCGCATACGATGGCTATATTTACGGACCCCAGCGTAGCCTTCACCGTGCCCTTGGCGGAGATCGCCTTGCTCCATACCGGGAACTTCATTTCGGTCAGCACGCGTACGTCGCGGACTCCGGCATCGATGACGAGCCCTTGCGCACCGCGGGCTTTGAAGCTGGTCGCTAACAGGTCGCCGAAACAGCCGTCATTGCAGTCGGCCGTCACTGCGGCAACGACGATATCGCCGGCCCGGATTTGCTCCGCCACGACGTGCAACATCCAGTTGTCGCCGGGGTGCAGCAGGACAGTCACGGCCGTGCCCGAGGCTTGCGCGCCGGCATAGATGGGGCGCATGTATGGTTTCATCAAACCCATTCGTCCCATGGCTTCGTGTACGGTCGCGGTGCCGAAAGCGCCGAGCCTGGCAGCAAGGTCGCTGTCGGCTCGCCGGATGTTGCGATAGACGACTCCGAGTTCGTACATGATCAACGTCCTTTCGCTTTCAGTACCGTGTCAAGGCGCGGGTAGACGCGCCGCGCGTTGACTTCGTAGATCCTGTGCCGCTGCTCTGGATCGATTTGCGCCGCCTCGATGTAGCGCCTGGTGTCATCAAAGTAGTGTCCGGTCTCCGGATCGATGCCGCGCACCGCGCCGATCATCTCGCTCGCAAACAGGACATTGTCGACGGGGATCACGCGCGTAAGCAGGTCGATGCCGGGCTGGTGATAGATGCACGTATCGAAGAAGACATTTTTGAGCAGATGGTCCTTCAGCAAGGGCTTCTTCAGCTCCTGCGCCAGCCCGCGGAAGCGCCCCCAGTGGTACGGCACCGCGCCGCCGCCGTGCGGAATGATGAAGCGCAGCGTCGGGAAATCCTTGAACAGCTCCGACGTGAGGCACTGCATGAAGGCAGTGGTATCGGCGTTCAGGTAGTGCGCACCGGTCGTGTGGAAGCACGGATTGCAGCTCGTGCTCACGTGAATCATCGCTGGCATGTCGTACTCGACCATCTTCTCGTAGATCGGGTACCAGTGGCGATCGGATAGCGGCGGGGAGCTCCAGTGTCCACCCGAGGGGTCGGGATTCAGATTGATGGCGACGTTACCGTACTCCACGCACTTGACGAGCTCCGGAATGCACGTCGCGGGGTCCACGCCGGGGCTCTGCGGCAACATCGCGGCCGGAATGAAGTGGTCCGGGAAGAGCTGGCTCACGCGGTAGCACAGCTCGTTGCAGATCGCAGCCCATGTGCTTGAGACCTGGAAATCTCCGATGTGATGCGCCATGAAGCTCGCGCGTGGGCTGAAGATGGTGAGATCAAGGCCACGCTCGCGCATGAGGCGCAACTGGTTGCTCTCGATCGATTCGCGCAGCTCGTCGTCGCTGATGCGCAGCTCGGACGCATGCGGCATTTCCGCGGGATTCGTGATGCCGGCGATCTGCCGGTT
>VBCZ01000138.1:0-562 GCA_005889025.1 Betaproteobacteria bacterium | reverse complement strand
TCGAGCCGAAGTTCAGCGGTCGCTTGCGGCGCCCGTCTGCTGGTCCCAGCCAAGGTTGCCGGCGCCTTTGCCTGCGACCGAGTACAGCGCACCGGGAGCGTTGCGGGTGCGCTGAAAGGCTTCGAGGGTTTCACCACGCATCGCGGCGTAAATGTGGAGGTTCGACACGCCGCTAACGGCGCCAAGCTTCTCCAGCATGAAGAAGATGACGCCGTAGTGCATCAGGCCGCGCCAGTCGCGGCGACGAATCAGGTCTCGTTCTTCTTCGGTCAACCCCGCCGCCTCGAAACTTGCTTCCGGATCGCGCAGGAAAGCCTCGCGATGGCTCGGCTCGACCATCCGGTGCAGGTAGTCGTTGATGCGGTACGCCTGTACGCTGCGTTCGAGCGTGAACGGGTACGTCCCTTCGAGTCGTTCGATGCCGGCGAGCTCACTTGCCACGTGGCGTCGCTGGCGCTCGACTACGGCGGGATTGGGCGCGTCCGTGCCTTCGTAGATCGCGGTGGCGATGCCGGTCATCGATGGCAGGTAATAGCTGCGGTGCTTGCATTCGACGTTCGCC
>VBCZ01000137.1 GCA_005889025.1 Betaproteobacteria bacterium | reverse complement strand
GATCGATTCCTCGATCGCCGGAACGCCTTCAGGCGTGCCCGGAATCTTGACGTACAGATTGGGCCGCTCGCCTTGCGCGTGAATGCGCGCGGCCGCGTCGATGCTGCCCGCAGTGTCATTGGCGAGCAAAGGCGACACTTCCATCGAAACCCAGCCGTCGACGCCGTCGGTGGCATCGAAGACCGGACGAAACAGATCGGCAGCCCGGCGCAGATCGGCGAGCGCCAGCTCCAAGAACAGCGCTTCGCCGGATTTTCCCTTCTTGGCCTTGTCACGGATGTCTTCGTCGTAGGCGGCGCTGTTGCCGATCGCCTCGTCGAAAATGGTCGGGTTCGAGGTCAGCCCCGTGATCGCGAACTCGTCTATGTAGCGGCGCAGCGTGCCATTGTCGAGTATCTCGCGGGTAATGTTGTCCAGCCAGAGGCTCTGGCCGAGGTCGTGCAGCTCTTGAGCTTTGTTCATGTTCGCTCCTGGTTTGTGACCGTGATGCCGATGGGCGAAACGGCGAGAAAATCGGATAGATCGTGATCGAGCAAGTCCCCGATCCGCTCGATCTCCAGGTCGGGCGGCGGGTCGATCACGGTGTTGGCGGATTGCGCGGCGTATTGTGCGGCGTAATGGCCCTGATGCACGAACACCGTCGTCAATTCCGGGCCGAGCGTACGTTTCATCGCGGAGAGCAGCTGTGCCTTGTCGTCGATCATCACGTAGCGTCGCGCAGGGTAGCGCCGCTCCATCGCGTCGAGCGCGCGCTCCTTGTGCACATAGATCAACACGCGCCCCTCTACCGCATTCCAGATGCCCGAGCGCTGGATCTTGCGCGGCTGGAATACCACGTCGCCGTCGGACAGGACAACCGGCTGCCCGAACGGATACTCGAGCATGAATGCAGACATCTGCAACAAATCCGGATCGTCGTCGAGCCCGACACGGAATTTCTCCAGCGCGCCCAGATAATCGACATACGAGAGCTCCTCGCGCAGCGCGGCCAAAATGGCCCAATATCGATCGCGCCCATTGGCGCCGAAGGCCTGTTCCAGGCGTGCGCCGAGATCGGCGACGAACCGATCGTTGTCGAGAAGGGTGTTGTCGACGTCGAGCAGGAACACGACCTCGCCTTCGCTCAGCACGGGGCAGTCTCCTCGGGCTTCGGATCGTGCCAGCCCTCCTCGCCGGCAACGACTGCGCGTGCCGCCGCGGGACCCCAGCTGCCCGGCTCGTATTCCTCGACCGCCGCACTGTGGAGTACCGGATCGACCACTCGCCACGCCGCCTCGACAACGTCGTCGCGAGTGAAGAGCGTGGCATCGCCCCGAATGGCATCGCCCAGCAGACGCTCATATGGAGATTTTTCGCCGGCGGGGGAATGACGCGCGACCAGCTCCACGGCGTCGCCCACCATGGATTCGCCCGGCCGCTTGACCCTCGCCCCTTCGGAGATCACGACCTCGGGGCCGAGACGAAAGCGAAAATAGTTCGATTGCGCCGCATTGATCTCATCGAAGATCGCCACCGGCGGGCATTTCAGATCGACGATGACTTCGGTGGCCGTGATCGGCAGACACTTGCCGGTGCGGATATAGAACGGCACGCCGGCCCAGCGCCACGTGTCGATATGCAGACACAGCGCGGCGAAGGTTTCCACCTGCGAATCCGGCCCCACGCCCGGTTCATCGCGGTAGCCGCGAAACTGGCCGCGCACCACGTGCTTTGGATCGAGTGGACGCATGGCGCGAAACAAGCGCAGCTTTTCTGCACGCATCGCATCCGGATCGCGGCCGGTCGGCGCGTCCATCGCCAGCAAGGCTATCACCTGCAGCAGATGGTTTTGCACCACGTCGCGGATCGCACCGACCTCCTCGTAGAAGCTGCCACGGCCCTCCACGCCGAAATTTTCAGCCATGGTGATCTGCACGCTGTCGATGAAATTGCGGTTCCAGACCGGCTCGAGAAATGCGTTGGCAAAGCGGAAATAAAGGAGGTTCTGCACCGCCTCCTTGCCCAGATAATGGTCGATGCGGAACACCGCGGACTCGGGGAACACTTCGTGCAGCGTGCGGTCGAGCGCCTGCGCCGAGGCGAGGTCGCGGCCGAAGGGCTTTTCGACGATGACCCGCGCGTTCTTGGCGCACCCCGCGTTCGCCAGACCCTGCACCACGGTCGCGAACATGCTCGGAGGAATGGCCAGATAATGCAGCGGGCGTGTCGCCGCGCCCAGTGCCTGCCGCAGTCGCTCGTAGGTCGCCGGATCCTGGTAGTCGCCGCCGACGTACTTTAGCCGCGCCGACAGTTTCGCGAATGCATCGGCATCGACGCCGCCATGGTGCTCGAGGCTGTCGCGCGCCCGATCGCGCAGCTTGTCCAGCGTCCAGCCGGCGCGTGCCATGCCGATGATCGGGATATCCAGATCGCCCGCTCGGATCAGCGCCTGCAGCGCGGGGAAGACCTGCTTGTAGGCCAGGTCGCCCGTGGCACCGAAAAAAACGAAGGCGTCCGATTCGGGCACCGCCATTTATTCACCCTTTTTCCGTAACCGCGGCGACGCGACGCCGCTTTAGACAACGTCGCAAGAATCTCTGAGTCGGATGTTCAGCACAGGGAGATAGTTCCGCGAAGGCGGTTGCCGCGGATCTGGATCCAAGGTCCTGTCCGGCCGGCCAGTGGGCGGGACCGCGCGCCCCGGCGCGCATGCATCCATCGTCGCAACCAGTCGCTCGCCTGTCGAATGCGCGCGTGTCGCTTTCAGCGTATTCTGGGGTTGTGCAACCGGGCAAAGAGGATGCCCTCCGTGACAAAGCCTTCCGGGGACGTCCTGGAGCCCGCTCGGGAAGGCGGGATTTCACACTTTACCGCGGCGGCGGTATGGCAACTGCAACTGTTCAAATTGGCGCTCGCTGCGCTCATGTTGCTCGGCTCGACGGCGATCCACGCGCAAGGCACTGCGTGGCCGGGCAGGTCGATCCGATGGATCGTTCCATATCCGCCCGGCGGCATCACCGACAACGCGACGCGGATGGTCTTGCAAAAGGTCCAGGAGCAGACGGGCTGGACCATAGTCGTCGAGAACAAGCCCGGCGCCAACTCCATCATCGGCGCCGACGTCGCGGCCAAGGCAGCGCCTGACGGTTACACCTTCCTCACCGTGATCGCGGCGCACGCCGCCAACGCCACGCTGTATGCCGGCAAGCTGCCGTTCGATACGGTGAAAAGCTTCGCTCCCCTTTCGCTGGTGGGTATCGCGCCCTTGATCATGACCGCAAACAACGGTCTGCCGGTGAAAGACGTCAAGGAATTGATCGCCTACGCCAAGGCCAACCCGGACAAGACTTCCTTCGGCTCGTCAGGCGTCGGTGCGGCGGCACATCTGACCACCGAGTTGTTCAAGCAGACCGCAGGCGTGGATATGGTGCATGTGCCCTACAAGGGAACGGCGCCGGCGCTGCAAGACCTGATGGGTGGCAGCATCCAGATTCTGGTCGATGTGCCGAGCACGCTGATGCCGCTCGTGCGCGGCGGCAAGATCAAGGCACTGGGCATGTTTTCCGCCAAGCGCGTGGCCGGTGCGGCCGAAGTGCCCACGATCGCCGAGGCCGGGGGCCCACCGCTCGAAGGCTCAACCTGGGTCCTGTTCCTGGCCCCAGCCGGGACGCCGAAAGACATCGTCAACCGGATGGCTGCCGAAACCGCAAGGGCCGTCGCCTCAGCCGACATCAAGGG
>VBCZ01000136.1 GCA_005889025.1 Betaproteobacteria bacterium | reverse complement strand
GGTTGATTGCTGGCGAGGCAGCTAAGGTCAAACCCGTTGTAGAACACTAAGGGAATAAAAGATGAAGTTTCGAAGAACACTTCTGGCTGTTGCCGGAATCACGGCATTGCTTGGATCGGTCGCCTCAATTGCCGGCGACGCCGACTTCACGCTCGTCAACAAGACCGGCTATACGATTCGCGAAATCTACATCTCACCCGCCAGCAAGGGACATTGGGGCCACGATCGCATGGGCAACAATAACCTGGACAATAACAAGTCGCGCCTGTTCAAGTTCTCGGACAAGGCGAGTTGCGATCAGGATCTCAAGGTTGTATTCGCCGACAGCGACGCGGAAGTCACTTGGGAAAACGTCGATCTGTGCGAGATCAACAAGATCAGCATCAAATACAATCGCGCGACCAAAACGGTATCCGCCGAGACCGAGTAGCCCGCTCTTCGGCGACGCTCCTTGGCGATGATTCGCCGGAGCTTCCGCCTTAAGTCGTTCGCAGCGGAAAAATTGCGCGCCGCTCTTCGGCCAACGAGAGCGGCTCAGGCTTTCCTGCGATTGGCTTCCAGCCATGAGTCGACCAGCGCAACTGTCCGATCGACTTCGTCGTTCTGCATGCCTTTTTGCGCGGCGATGGTCTTCACCAGAAGATCGACTCGTTCGATCGCGGGCGAGCCGGCAGCCAAGGCCCGCGCCGCGGACGACGGGCTTGCAAGCGACAGCGCCGCATTCGCGTATTTTTCAAACGGCACGAGATCCTTCTCGGCCGCACCGAGCGATATGCAAAGCTTGGCGACCCATTCGTACACCGCGCGAGATGCTTCGATGTCGCCATGCACTGCTTCCTTGATCGGTCGCATGCCGTCTTTCTGGACGCAACGGTAGTTGCCGGCCACCAACATGCTCCACTTCGCCAGCGGCACAAAGACCGAGTCGTGCACCTTGAGCTTGACCGGAAGCTCGATCCTGCCGTCACCGGTGTCGAAGCGGACCGCTTCGATTTCCGACTCCAGGCGGCGAAGAATGGCGGTATGCGCGTCCGAATCAAACCTGGCCGCTTTGAAATTGGTCGGCAGATTGACCTGCAGCACATTGACCTTGTCTCCCGGCGGCCGAACAGCCTGCGGGTCCGGACTGCACAGCGTCAGCAGCTTGGGATCGAAGCTGTCCCACACGGTGGCATCGGCATAGCAGGCCCTGCATGCATCGGCTGAGATGCCCGGGATGCGTTTGAGATAGGGCAGCGGCGGCATGTTCATGATGGACATGCAAGGCACCCTGGACCTGGCCACCGCATCGAGCAGCTCGCGCACACCGGACAAGCGATACTGCGGCTCCTGCATCGCCAATGCGACGAGATCGTAGTCGGCCGGCGCGATTGCCGCCGGACCGTCGGCGGACAATCTGCCCGGAATCGTGAGCGAATCGATCTCGAGAAACCCTGCCTTTCCCTTGACCGGCAAGCGTACGCGAATGCCTTCCTTGTTAATCAGCTCCGCCTCGGCGGGAAGACACACCAATTTGACTTCATTCCCTGCAAGCAGCAGCTTGGACGCCAACAGGGACCCATAAGAGGCACCCATGATCATGATCTTGTAAGTCGTGCCCATCGGAACGCTCCTCCTTTGTCACGCAGACCCGTTTTCGACGAGCGCTTCGCCGTGGCGCGAAGAATCGATGCACCGGCGGGAACGATCGCGGCCTGCGGTTGGTCGTGCGCGCGCGTGCTTCATCGCACGCCCGCGACCTTGCATCATAGGGAATTACGATCGGCTGCGCGAGTTTGGCCGAGAAGCAGCCCGCGCGAATGAATTCGCACCTACCGCTCCGGGGATGACAGTGACGGGTTGTAGGGCCGAATTTATTCGGCCGCGCCGGTGGAAGAAGCGGCCCGTGCGAATGAATTCGCACCTACCACATCAGCTGGAGGAACGCATCGAAGGAAATGGTCGTCAACCCTTTCCGTAAGCCTTGAGAAAGTGCGTCTAGCGCGAATCGCGTCTCGTAAACAAAACGCGATCGCTGAATTTTGCCGTGCCGTCGACAAAGTAAGGGTCGAACCAGGGCTTGGCGTTTCCCGTGGGCGGGCGCTGGAGAACCCTCGGCACGCCGCCGTTGTCGTTGACCGACACGCGGACCGCGAAGTGGTCGAACAGCTTGACCGCCTCGATCGCATACGACACGACAATCCGTGGATTGGTGATGCGAATGAGGTTGTCGCCGTTGTTCGCTTCCCCCGACGGCGACAGGTTCGACGAGCCGGTGAACAACACGGGGCTGGCGCCGTTGAAATCACATACGACGAACTTGTGATGCATCGCGATGCCCGATCCACCCGACCACTCTTGCTGGAATGGCGGCGGCGCCGATGCGCCCAAGGCCGCGAAGTCGACAATGGCGCGCCTGCCGCTCGGTTTGCTCAGTGTCAGATTGCCTTTTTTGTCCGAGATTCCGTAGGTGAACATTGCGGGCTTCTGCACCGCCGCATCGACGGCGTTGCGCACGAGGCCCGTCGAGTTGTAGAGGAACGCGATGGCGAAGAGCACCGATGCTTGGGCATTGTCGATTGCCTGGGCGACCCGCTGAAGCGAAAGCTTCGAATCGGTGTGCGGGGAGAAGCAGAACGAATACCCGATCCCGGACGCGTCCTGCACGTCGTGCCACGCGCTTTCCACCGACGACCCGCGGAACTTTTTGGAGCTGGTCCAATAGGCATTGAAAAGACCCCCATACAGGTTCGCGACGTCTTCCGAATTGAAGTCCAGCAGATTGTTTGCCTGGATGCACATGCCTCTGAGGGAGAAATTGGTCGAGCCCGTGAGCACCCGAAACGGGCTGCCGTCGCGCTTGGCAATGAGGATCTTGTTGTGCTGCAGCCCGGAGAAATGCATCCGCTTGACGTGATCTGCGCCCGCGCTTTGCTGCAGTTGCACGGCCGCGACGCTTTCGCATGTCGCGGCTCCGCCGTGATCC
>VBCZ01000134.1:12368-13225 GCA_005889025.1 Betaproteobacteria bacterium | reverse complement strand
TTGCCGTCATCTTCGAACTCGAAGGCGAAGCGGGTTTTCGCGAGCGCGAACAGCTGATTCTGACCGAGTTCGTAGTGCATACGCACACGGTGCTCGCGACCGGCGGCGGGGCGATCGTGCTGCCGGCGAATCGCGGGCTGCTCAAGCAGAACGGCACGGTGCTCTACCTGCATGCGACGCCCGAGACGCTGTGGGAGCGGACCCGGCGCAGCAAACACCGCCCGCTGCTCCAGTCTCACGATCCTTTCGGGCGCCTCAAGGAGCTCTATGTGGAGCGCGATCCGCTTTATCGAGAGACGGCGGATTTCGTCATCGAATCCGATCAGGAACAGGTCATCCGGCTCGCGCAGCGTCTCGAGCAGCAACTTCGCGCGGCTGCGCGCGCGTGATCGAGACACTGACCGTCGCGCTCGCCGAGCGCAGCTATCCGATCCACGTCGGCACCAATCTTCTTCGCGATGTTGCGCGACTGCTGCCCGCGCCGCTACCGGCACGGGCGGTCGTGGTCACCAATGCGACTGTCGCAAAACTCCACCTCAAGGCCCTTCAGGCAGGATTGTCGGCCAGCGGAATGCGGCACGACGCCGTCGTGATACCCGACGGCGAGGAGCATAAGGACTGGGCGACGCTCTACGACCTTCATACCCGCTTGCTCGAATTGGCGGCAGAGCGCTCCACGCTGCTCATCGCGCTGGGAGGCGGAGTCATCGGGGATCTTGCCGGTTTCGCGGCGGCGACGTATCAACGCGGAATGCCCCTGGTTCAAATTCCGACAACTCTGCTCGCGCAAGTCGATTCGTCGGTAGGGGGCAAGACTGCAGTCAATCATCCTCTCGGCAAGAACATGATCGGCGCGT
>VBCZ01000134.1:2722-12276 GCA_005889025.1 Betaproteobacteria bacterium | reverse complement strand
GGAGACATCCGTCGATTCGCTGCTCGCACGCGACGCGCGCGCGGTCGCGCACGCCATCGTCGAAAGTTGCCGCATCAAGGCGCACATCGTGGCGGCGGATGAGCGCGAAACGAGTCAACGCGCGGTGCTCAACTTCGGCCATACGTTTGGGCACGCCATCGAAGCGGGGACAGGCTACGGCACCTGGCTTCACGGCGAGGCCGTCGCTGCAGGGATGGTCCTCGCCGCCCGGCTTTCGGTGCGCGTGTCGGGCCTTGCGGCCGACGAATGCGACCGTCTGCGTGCGCTGCTCGAGCGCGCGGGGCTTCCGACGCAGGCGCCGCCGCTCGGCGCGAAGCGGTATCTCGAGTTGATGGCCAGAGACAAGAAAGTCGAACGCGGGACATTGCGTCTCGTGCTTCTTCAGGCGCTCGGCCGCGCCGTCATCCGCGGCGATATTCCTCCAAAAGCCCTGCACGACTTGCTGGCGGCCTGATCCGCGAACCATCAAAAGAAAACGGCGCCCGAAGGCGCCGTTCAATTCCCGGGCAAAGCCCGAGATATTAACTACAGGTGATTGTCGCCGTCGCCGACTTCTGCGGGACGCTGGAATCCACGACTCCGACCGGATGGACACCGCTACCGGTGGTAAACCCGCTGATCGAGAAGGAACCCGGTGATGTTGTGACGATACCGCCTACAGGCGTGATTATGGCGCCCGGGGATGCAACGTTGTAGGGCAGCGTGCCTCCGGTTATCACGAAACCGAACGTTGCGCCTGTACATGCAGCACTCGTTGCAGTCGTCGGAGCGAGAACAAGCGCCGGCGCCGGCGTTGGCGGCGTTACAGCCGCGGTTCCGGGCTCGTTGATCAGCGTCGAGGTCGTCTGCCGGCCGATGGCGTCAGCGATGGTGAACACCAGGGGATTCACGCACGAACCGTTGGTGATCGCCTCGAAGGCAGTCCCCGGTGCAAAGACCGTGGGATTGACCAGCGTAACCGCATCCGGGAACGTCGATGACACATGATAGGGCGGCGTTCCACCATAGATGAAATAGTCGATGCGGAATCCGGCGGAACAGTGTGCCGTATCGGCGCCCATAATGGTCGCGGTGGCGGGGACAACCGAGAGAATGGCCGATCCCTCGGTCTGCTGCACGATCGTGAACAAAGCGGTGACCGAATTGCCGGTGGTGAGATCGGTTGCGCGGATCTGTGCCGGTTGCGTCGGCGCGTTGACTGTCGCCTGAAGCACGACCCGCGCGTTTCCATTGGCATCGGAAACCACGGTGACCGAGGACGCAAGCGGCGATGCCGGATTGTTCGTCTGAATCGCGAATGCGCCGCTAATTACATCAAAACGCACCTGGCGGTTGGGTATGCCCGCACCCGTGGGTCCGGCGACTGTCACAGTTGCGGTCGCCGTATCTCCGGAGCACACCGTATTCGCGCCGCAGATGGTGCGGGCCGGAACGATGGTGAGTGTATTGAGCAGAGGCGCGGGGCTCACTGTCACCGTCGATATCGCAGTTTGGCCGATCGAATCTTGCACCGTAATTATCACGACGGTGTCGGCGGCGACGTCTGCGGGCAGCAGCACGATCGTGGCTGAACCCACCGCCTGCGCGACAGGAAGAATGGCTGAGTTGCTGGAGAATGCCTGATACGGCGGCGAGCCGCCGCTTACCGTCAGAGTCGCCGGCGTGTGCGCGTAAACCGTTGCAGCCGACGGCAGCACGAACAGCGGACCGATGACGGGGGGTCCGGGCGCGAACGGATTATTGGGTGCTCCGCTGCCGCCCCCGCAGCCCGCCAAAACCACGATTCCGGCGAGCGTGAAAATGGCCACTAGAGGACGGATCCAGCGTTGATTCATTGGCTTGAGCGGCATGAAAGAATCCCTGATGATGATGTCCTAAAGGTTTTTCCACTGCCCGCCGATTTGGACGCTGCGACAAGCATATAGGTCAGTTTGTTGAGATTAAAGCGCAAGTTCAGGGCAGATGCAAGCGCTTTTGGCAAGTCAGGACAGTGAGTACCGATCTGGTCCCGTCTCGGTTGCCGCTATGCAACAATCTCGCTAGTATGAATAGGTTTCGCCGCCTGCCCGATCCGTGGGCGATTGTCCTGGCAGTCGACGAGGTCACATCCTTAACCGGCGAGGAAGCGTGAGCCATAAAGAGCCAGGTTTTCGGCACAACCCCCCGGAAAGACAGGGCTTGTATGATCCCGCGAACGAGCACGACGCCTGCGGGCTCGGCTTCATCGCGCATATCAAGGGTCAGAAAAGCCACGCCATCGTCAGTCAGGGTCTGCAGATCCTCAAGAACCTGACGCATCGCGGCGCCACCGGCGCAGATCCTCTGCAAGGCGACGGGGCAGGAATCCTCGTTCAGATGCCCGACGGCTTCCTGCGTCGTGCATGCGGGCGCCAGGGCCTAACGCTACCGGCGGCGGGGCAATACGGCGTCGGCATGGTCTTCCTGCCCAAGGAGCCTGCGTCGCGCATGGCATGCGAGCAGGAAATCGAGCGCGCAGTTGCAAGCGAGCGCCAGGTACTTCTCGGGTGGCGCGACGTTCCTACCGACAACACCGGCTTGTCGGAACGCACGAAGGAAGTCGAGCCGGTCATCCGCCAGGTTTTCATCGCGCGCGGTTCGACGGACATGGACGCCGACGCGCTCGAGCGCAAGCTCTACATCATCCGCAAGAAATCCGGACACGCGATCCAGGCGTTGAAGCTCCGCCATGGAAAAGGGTTTTACGTCACCTCGATGTCTGCGCGGACGATCGTCTACAAGGGAATGCTCCTCGCGCACCAGGTCGGCGAATACTATGGAGACCTTCGCGACCCGACGATGGTGTCGGCGCTGGCGATGGTCCACCAGCGATTTTCGACCAACACGTTTCCAACCTGGGATCTCGCGCATCCGTTCCGGCTTGTTTGCCATAACGGCGAAATCAATACGCTGCGTGGCAACGTCAACTGGATTCGCGCTCGCCAGCAGGCGATCTCGAGCAATCTGCTCGGCGCCGACTTGGACAAGGTGTGGCCGCTGATCTACGACGGGCAGTCGGATTCGGCGTCGTTCGACAACGCGCTGGAACTGCTGCTCATGGGTGGTTATCCGCTCGCACACGCCATGATGCTGATGATTCCCGAGGCGTGGGCGGGCAATCCTCTGATGGACGATGACCGTCGTGCATTCTACGAATATCACGCGGCACTCATGGAGCCGTGGGACGGTCCGGCGGCTATGGCGTTCACCGATGGACGCCAGATCGGCGCGACCCTCGACCGCAACGGGTTGAGGCCGGCACGCTATATCGTCACCGACGATGACTACGTCATCATGGCCTCCGAAGTCGGTGTGCTCGACATTCCGGAGCGCAAGGTCGTCAAGAAGTGGCGCCTGCAACCCGGCAAGATGCTGCTTGTCGACACGATTCAAGGGCGCATCATCGACGACGACGAGCTCAAGCGCACGCTTGCCGCCGCCAAGCCGTATCGCAAATGGATCGATCGATCGAGAATCGCTCTCGAGGCGTTGCCCGATCCCGCGCCGCCCCAGCTTTCCGAGGTTCCTCTCCTCGATCGGCAGCAGGCGTTTGGCTACACCCAGGAGGACCTCAAGGTCATTCTCGCACCGATGGCGGAGAACGCAGAAGAGGCCGTCGGCTCGATGGGAAACGACGCGGCGCTGCCGGTTCTGTCCGCCAGGCCGAAGGTTCTCTACAACTACTTCAAGCAGCTTTTCGCGCAGGTCACGAATCCGCCCATCGACCCGATTCGCGAAGAGCTCGTGATGTCGCTGGTCACATTCATCGGTCCGCGTCCGAACCTGCTCGGCATCGACGAGACCGATCCGCCGATGAGGCTCGAAGCCCAGAAGCCGATCCTGACTGCCGAAGAAATGGAAAAAATCCGTCATATCGGCTTGTTCACCGGCGCGACTTTCCGCTCGCTCGAGCTCGACATCTGTTACCCGGCGGCGTGGGGCGCGGCGGGGATGGAAGCCGCGCTCGCGAGTCTGTGCGCGCACGCCGAAGACGCCATTCATCTCGGCTACAACGTCCTCATCGTGTCCGACCGCAAGGTCTCGGCGGAGCTGATGCCCATACCCGCGCTGCTCGCGACCGCCGCGGTGCATCAGCATCTCGTCCGCAAGGGACTTCGCACCAGCACCGGTCTGGTCGTCGAGACGGGCTCCGCGCGCGAGGTGCATCAGTTCGCGTTGCTTGCGGGCTACGGCGCGGAAGCGATCCATCCCTATCTTGCGCTGGAGAGCGTCGGAGAGCTGCAGGAGTTCGCGCCGCATGTGTCAGCCGAGGAATCCGCGAAGCGCTACGTCAAGGCGATCTGCAAGGGCTTGTACAAGGTGATGTCGAAGATGGGCATCTCGACCTACCAGTCTTATTGCGGCGCGCAGATCTTCGAGGCGGTGGGCCTGAATTCGGCGTTCGTCGAGAAATATTTCACCGGCACCGCGAGCAATATCCAGGGCATAGGATTGTTCGAAGTCGCCGAGGAAGCGTATCGCCTGCATCAGCTCGCATTCGGAGACGACCCGGTTCTTCGCGAGGCGCTCGACGCCGGCGGCGAGTACCAGTATCGCACGCGCGGCGAGGAGCATATGTGGACGCCGGAATCGATCGCCAAGCTGCAACACGCCGCGCGCTCCAATAGCCACGCGACGTATCGCGACTACGCCAAGCTTGTCAACGATCAGACTCGACGGATGATGACGCTGCGCGGTCTGTTCGAGTTCAAGTACGCCGCGCAAGCCCTGCCCATCGATGAAGTCGAGCCCGCGTCCGAGATCGTCAAGCGCTTTGCGACCGGTGCGATGAGCTTGGGCTCGATATCCACCGAGGCGCACACCACGCTCGCGGTGGCGATGAACCGCATGGGCGGCAAGTCGAACACCGGCGAAGGCGGCGAGGACGCGCGGCGCTATCCTCTCGTTCGTAAGGGCGAAACGCTTAAGTCTCGTCTGGACAGCGTGTACGCCGACGTTGCCCTGAAGGAAGGCGACTCGCTTCGCTCCAAGATAAAACAGGTCGCCTCGGCGCGCTTCGGCGTCACGGCAGAATATCTGGTGAACGCGGACCAGTTGCAGATCAAGATGGCGCAGGGCGCAAAGCCGGGCGAAGGCGGGCAGCTCCCGGGCCACAAGGTCTCCGAATACATCGCGAAACTGCGCTTTTCAGTCCCCGGTGTCGGCCTTATCTCTCCGCCACCGCATCACGACATCTATTCGATCGAGGACCTCGCGCAACTGATTCACGATTTGAAGAACGCGAACCCGCAAGCCTCGATCAGCGTCAAGCTGGTCTCGGAGGTCGGCGTAGGAACCGTTGCCGCAGGCGTGGCGAAGGCGAAATCCGACCACGTGACCATTGCTGGTCACGACGGCGGAACGGGCGCGTCTCCCGAATCGTCGATCAAGCACGCCGGAACGCCGTGGGAGCTGGGACTTGCCGAGACGCAGCAGACGCTGGTGCTCAATCGTCTGCGCGGCCGTATCGCGGTGCAGGTCGACGGCCAGATGAAGACCGGCCGCGACGTCGCCATTGGCGCGCTTCTGGGAGCCGACGAATTCGGATTCGCGACTGCGCCGCTGGTGGTCGAAGGCTGCATCATGATGCGCAAGTGCCATTTGAATACATGCCCCGTCGGTATCGCGACGCAGGACCCCGAGTTGCGCAAAAAATTCGCGGGTTCGCCGGAACACGTCGTCAATTATTTCTTTTTCGTCGCCGAGGAAGTACGCGAGATCATGGCGAAGCTTGGGCTTCGCCGGTTCAACGATCTCATTGGCCGCTCGGACCTTCTCGACATGCGCCCGAGTATCCAACATTGGAAAGCGCGCGGGCTCGATTTTTCCCGTGTCTTCTATCAGCCCGACGTGCCGGTCGGCGTCGCCCGCTACAATTGCGAGCAGCAGGAGCACGGGCTCTCGCGCGCCCTGGATCACCAGCTCATCGAGCATGCGGTGGCGGCGATCGAGCAAAAGCAGCCGACGCGCCTGGAATATAAGATTCGCAATGCGCATCGCTCGGTCGGAGCGATGCTGTCGGGCGTAATTGCCCGGCGGTATGGCCATGCCGGCCTGCCTGCCAATACACTGCACGTCGTTTTTTCGGGCACCGCAGGGCAGAGCTTCGGTGCGTTTCTCGCGCGCGGAATCACCTTCGAGCTGCAGGGCGCAACGAACGACTACGTCGGCAAGGGATTGTCGGGCGGGCGCATCGTCGTCTATCCCGATCCGGCCTCACCCGCGAAGGCGGAAGACAACATCGTGATCGGCAATACCGTCATGTACGGCGCGATCGAAGGCGAGGCCTATTTCCGCGGCGTCGCGGGGGAGAGGTTCTGCGTGCGCAACTCGGGCGCAACGGCGGTCGTCGAAGGCGCGGGCGACCACTGCTGCGAATACATGACCGGCGGCACCGTCGTCGTCCTCGGCCGAACCGGACGCAACTTCGCGGCCGGCATGAGCGGCGGCATCGCCTATGTTTTTGACGAGGACGGTACATTCGCGCGCAAATGCAATACATCGATGGTTTCCCTCGAGCCGCTGCAGGACGCCGACAGTCAGGCAAGGTCGGAGCATGAGCTTGCCGCCGGCGGAAAGGGCCGCCTGCGGCACGCTGACAGGGCAGATATCGACCTGCTGCGCGAAATAATCGAGCGGCATCTGCGTCTCACCGACAGCGCGCGCGCGCGTTCTATTCTCCTCAACTGGGATGCGATGCGCGGCAAATTCGTCAAGGTCTTCCCCAACGAGTACAAACGCGCGCTCACCGAGCTTCATGAGAGACAGCTCACGGCGAAAAGCGCGTCGGCGACCGAGCGCGCAGCGGCGTGAGTACTTCGACTAGCCCGGAGTTCGCGGCCGGTCGCCGCGCCATGCGCGTTTAATCCTTAAGGACCGCTTTCTTGGGAAAGATCACCGGATTCATGGAGCTGCAGCGCATCGCCGAGGTCGTGCTACCCGTCGATGAGCGGGTTCGCAGCTACCGCGAATTCATTCTCGCGCTCAAGGACGAGGAAGCATCGGCGCAAGGCGCGCGGTGCATGGACTGCGGGATTCCTTTCTGTCAGAGCGGGTGTCCGGTCAACAACATCATTCCGGACTGGAACGACCTTGTTTACCGGCATCAGTGGCGACATGCCCTCGATGTGCTGCACTCGACGAACAATTTTCCGGAATTTACGGGACGTGTGTGCCCGGCGCCTTGCGAAGCCGCTTGTACGCTCAACATCAATGACGATCCGGTCGGCATCAAGTCGATCGAGCATTTCATCATCGACAAAGGATGGGACGAAGGATGGGTCGTGCCGCAACCACCGTCGGTGAAGACCGGCCGCCGAGTCGCGGTGATCGGCTCCGGGCCGGCGGGCATGGCGTGCGCGCAACAGCTTGCGCGCGCCGGGCACGACGTCGTGTTGTTCGAAAAAAACGATCGCATCGGCGGATTGCTGCGCTATGGAATCCCCGATTTCAAGATGAGCAAGCATCACATCGACAGGCGCGTCGAGCAAATGCGCGCGGAGGGCGTCGAATTTCGCGTGGGCCAGCATGTCGGCGCCGATAGTGCAAACGGCATATCCGCCCTCGCGGTAGTGAATCAGTTCGACGCCGTCGTGCTCTCGGCCGGGTCCGAACACCCACGCGACCTCGACGTCCCCGGGCGGGCTCTTGACGGCGTATATTTCGCGATGGATTTTCTGCCTTTGCAGAATCGCCGTGTCGCGGGCGACCCTGACGTGCCGCACTTGAGCGCCGCCGGAAAACATGTCGTCGTCATCGGCGGCGGCGATACCGGCTCCGACTGTGTCGGCACGTCCAATCGGCAAGGCGCGGCTTCGGTAACGCAATTCGAATTGCTGCCGCAGCCGCCCGAGCACGAGAACAAACCCCTGGTGTGGCCTTATTGGCCGATGAAGCTTCGGACCTCGTCGTCCCATGAAGAAGGGTGCGAGCGCGATTGGGCCGTGCAGACGAAAGCATTTGTCGGCAGCGGCGGCAGAGTCGAGGCGCTCGTCGCTACGCGCGTCGAATGGAGCGATGGCAAACTTTCTCCGGTCGCGGGCAGCGACTTCGAGATCAAGGCGGATTTGGTCCTGCTGGCGATGGGTTATGTGCATCCGGTCCATCAGGGAATGCTCGACGAGCTAGGCGTCAAGTACGATGCGCGCGGCAATGTCAATGCCGATACCGAAAGCTATCGCACATCGCTGCCCAAGGTATTCGCCGCAGGCGATATCCGACGCGGACAATCGCTGGTTGTCTGGGCGATTCGCGAAGGGCGGCAATGCGCACGCGCCGTCGACGAATTTCTCATGGGCGCCTCCGAACTGCCGCGTTGATGCACGGGTCCTGCGGCGCCCGGGCCCGGTCGTGGTGTCTTCGCCGGGGGTGGCGTGTCGTCACGTCGGCGCAGGGATCTGCTGCAAGCCTGCGCCGCCGCGCCTCAATCCGGCCGCTGCACCTGACACACTTAGTCGCCTTTCGTCGCTACTCATGACGGCGCTCATATCGCTCGACCTCGCGGAGTGGCGGGAGTGGGCCTCGGCCGAAACGCAGGACCTTGCGGTCAAGACGATCGAAGGAGGCGGAGTCCTGATTCTTCCCCGGCTGGCGTTCATCCTGATGGGATCCGAACGCCGCTTTCTCTCGGCGCAATGGTCCGACGATAAAGCAAAGAACATAAGTTTCGACGGCCGTACGTTGAAAGGCGCGCGCGGCAGTGTTTCCGATCTGACGGACCTCTCGCGCATGGTTTCACGTTTTGCGCAGTGCGCCGCCGACCTGGTTTCCGCGCTCTTTCCGCGCTATGCGCCCTTCGTCCTGAGCGCACGCACAAGCTTTCGCCCGCAACCCGCAGTTGGACGTGCCGTTTCGTGGCGCAAGGACGACTCCCGGTTGCATATCGACGCGTTTCCTTCGCGTCCGAATCGCGGCGAGCGCATCCTCCGCGTGTTTTCAAACGTCAGTCCCGACGAAGATCGGGTGTGGCGCGTGGGCGACCGCTTCGAAGCGGTCGCGCGCAAATTCCTGCCCAGGATAGGGCGCCAGCTGCCGGGATCGGCGCGGCTCTTGGCGACGCTTCGCGTCACCAAAGGCCTGCGTTCGGAATACGATCACCTCATGCTCGCGTTGCACGATCGCGCCAAGGCGGATCTGGACTATCAGAAGTCCTGTCCGCAGCAGGTGGTTCGATTTCCACCGGGCTCGACATGGCTTTGTTTTTCCGATCAGGTGATGCACGCTGCCGTGTCGGGCCAATACATGTTCGAGCAGACCATTCATCTCCCGGTGTCGGCCCTTTACGACCCCTCAAGCTCACCGCTGGCAACGCTCGAGCGTCTGCGTGGAAAGCCGCTGTTATGACGCAGCCTACCTCGACACACGAGGGAATCGCCTGTGCGGGGAGCACGCTGCAAAACGATACTCTGCTGCGGGCGCTCAAGCGCGAGCCGACGGCCTACACCCCGATCTGGCTCATGCGTCAGGCGGGCCGGTATCTGCCCGAATACAACGCAACGCGCGCGCGCGCGGGAAGC
>VBCZ01000134.1:0-2674 GCA_005889025.1 Betaproteobacteria bacterium | reverse complement strand
CGATGCGATGGGTCTCGGGTTGCAGTTCGGCGAGGGAGAGGGCCCACGTTTCGAGCGCCCGCTCGTCGATGAAGATGCGATCTTGCGACTAAGAGTGCCTGACCTGTCAGAGCTCGACTACGTGTTCAGAGCGGTCGCATCGATCAAGCGCGCGCTGTCCGGAAGCGTGCCGCTGATCGGATTTGCCGGAAGTCCATTTACGCTGGCGTGCTACATGATCGAGGGCGCCGGCAGCAGCGATTTTGCGCGAGTCCGGCGCATGCTGTACACGCGTCCGGACCTGGTCCATCGCGTCCTGACGGTGAACTCCGATGCCGTGGGCGCTTATCTCGGAGAGCAGATCACCCAGGGCGCGGACGTGCTCATGATTTTCGACACCTGGGGCGGGCTCCTTACATCCGACGCTTACGCGACGTTTTCGCTCGCCTACATCGAGTCGGTTATCGAGCGTCTGCGCAGGCATTCGCCAACGACGCCCCTGATCGTATTCACCAAGGGCGGCGGCCAATGGCTCGAACGAATTACGGCGTGCGGATGCGATGCGATAAGCCTCGACTGGACAACCGACATCGCGGCTGCACGCCGGCGAGTCGGTTCCCGCGTGGCGCTTCAGGGAAATCTCGACCCCGCGGTGCTCTTGAGCACCACGGCGGCAATCGAGACGGCCGCGCATTCGATTATCGAAAATGCCGGTCCGGCTCCCGGCCACATCTTCAATCTGGGTCACGGCATTTTTCCGGGAACACCTCCGGAGAACGTCGCGGTGCTGGTTGAAACGGTTCACGCGGCTTCCCGAGCGGTGCGATAACCTCTTAAAGCAGCCTAGGGCAATGGTCCCGGGAGGCGCGCCAGCATTGGCTTTGCGCTGGCCTTGACAAGGCATCGAAAGGGGCTTACCCCGGGGCACTTATGCACAGCGCGCCTCTGCGGGCGAGGCCCATCGCATCGGTTTTGACCCTGCTCCAGGCGTACTGGCAATTCCATGATTTGTAGTAACTATTCTTATCCGAGCCCCGGGGCCGATAAGCAGCCAAGTAAGGGCAACTCCGTCGGTGTCCGGCAACCAACCCAGTTACGCACAGAATTATCCACACTGGAACTCGGACCTGGAGTCTCTGAAAAAATAAAGACTTGCACTGCAATCCTGCGACGCGCGGTAATGATTAAGAACACTACAACATCTGCTGCCACTCGAAACAGGTCGCGCGCAGCACACGGCGGACACCTATGGCGATCGTTCGCTTAGCGCTTCCCGTCAACACGCATCAGCTCTTCGATTACTGGCTGCCGGCGGGGCTCGATATCGCGCCCGGGACGGTAGTGGCCGTCAAGCTCGCGCTCCGTCGCCTTGTCGGCGTCGCCGTAGACGTCGTCGAAACCAGCGAACTTTCGCCCGACAAATTGCAACCCATAGAAGAAGTGCTGGGCAACGTTCCGCCCTTGCCCGACGATCTGCTCGAGCTCGGGCGATTTGTCGCAGCGTATTACCAGCAGCCGATCGGCCAATGTCTTGCCCAGATGCTGCCGCCGCTGGGTCGCGCGCGGCAACGTAACCCGATGGCCAGCCGCTATCGGCTCAGTGCCGCAGGACGTGAGAGCCTCTTGCAGCCTGGAGCGAGAACGCGATCCGCGCGACGGGAAGCTCTCCTGGGTTCAATGAGCGACTCCGACGGCGCGTTGACCGAAGATATCCGGCGGCTCGGCGCGCATGCCTGGCGAATGTTTTGCGCATGGCGTCGCAACGGTATGGTCGAGCCCGTGCTGCAAGTCCTTGCAGCGCCAACGCAGCTTGCTTCACTCAACGCAGAACAGCGGACAGCCGTCGAAGCAGCGCTGGTCATTCCGCCCGCATACGCGACTTCGCTTCTTCAGGGCGTTACCGGCAGCGGCAAGACCGAGGTTTATCTCGAAGCTGCCGCGAGGACGATACTTGCCGGTCGCCAAGCGCTCTTGCTCGTTCCGGAAATCAATTTGACGCCGCAACTCGAGCAGCGCATCGCTTGTGCTCTGCCCCAGGTCTCACTCGGCGTCATGCATAGTCGACTCGCCGACGGCGAGCGGCGTCGCCGCTGGCTCATGGCGGCGCGCGGCGAGCTTCAGCTCGTGATCGGGACGCGGCTGGCGGTATTCGTGCCGATGCCCAATCTGGGTTTGATCGTCGTCGACGAGGAGCACGACGCATCTTTCAAGCAGCAAGATGGCGTACGCTATCACGCCCGCGATGTCGCGATCTATCGGGCGCGGCTGCGTTCCGTGCCGGTGATCCTCGGCAGCGCAACCCCGTCGCTGGAAAGCTACGCACAAGCGATCCGCGGACGTTATCGCTGGATACGCTTGCGCGAACGCGCCACCGCGCGCAAACCGCTGCCGGAAGTGCGCCTGGTGCCGAACCGCGCGCCGGACAACGTCGAGGGAATAAGCGCCCAGTTGCGATCGGCGATAGCCGAGCGGCTCGCCCGGGGCGAGCAGGCGCTCTTGTTCATCAATCGACGCGGCTACGCCCCGTCGCTTTTGTGCGCCGCCTGCGGCTGGAAAGCGATGTGCCGGCGCTGTTCGGCACGCCTAGTTCTGCACCGGCATTCGAGCACGCTGCGCTGTCATCATTGCGGCCACGCATCGCCGATACCGCTCGCTTGTCCGGAATGCGGGAATATCGACCTGCTGCCGCTTGGAT
>VBCZ01000133.1 GCA_005889025.1 Betaproteobacteria bacterium | reverse complement strand
CAGGTTCCCGCGCGCGCGGATCGATGATGACCGCACCGGCGATCGACCGCGCGACCTTCGAAGCGCTCGAGCAAACGACAGGCGCCGAGTTCGTGCTGGAGCTCATCGACACGTTTCTCCAGGAAGCGCCGTCGATGTTGAACGACCTGCGCGACGCGCTGGCGGCAAAGGATGCCGACAAGTTCCGCCGGACTGCGCATTCGCTCAAGTCCAACAGCAACACGTTTGGCGCGCTCGCTTTGGGCGCCATGGCGCGGGACCTGGAGCTCGGCGGCATGTCGAAGGTGGTCGAGAGCAGCGGGCAGCCGCTCGACGCGCTCAATCAGGAATATTCGCGCGTTGCCGCGGCATTGACCGAGCTGCGTCATGCGTGACCCGAAAGGCTGGACGGCCCGCTTGCTGGTAGTCGATGACAACAAGGTCAACCGGCTGCTGCTCACGCGCAGCCTGGAATTGCAGGGCCACACCGTCGCATCGGCCGAGAACGGCCGTGTGGCGCTGGAGATGCTCCGGCGCGAAGGCTTCGACCTGCTGTTGCTCGACATGGAAATGCCGGAAATGGACGGCTTCCAGGTGCTCGAGCAACTGGTCAACGATCGGCAGCTCCGCGACCTGCCGGTCATCGTAACCTCATCATTGGAAGGCATCGCCAACATCGTCCGCTGCATCGAGCTGGGCGCCGAGGATTACCTCACCAAACCGGTCAATCCGGTGCTGCTGAAAGCGCGCATCGGGGCAAGCCTCGAGAAGAAACACTTGCGCGACCAGCAGAAGGAGCTGATGCGCCGCTTCGCCACCCCGGAGGTGGCGCAGGACCTGCAGGATTCCGGATTCTCGCTGGGCGGCAAGCTCGTGCAGGCCTCGGTGATGTTCTCCGATATCCGAGGCTTCACGTCCCTCGCCGAATCGCAGCCGCCCGAGGAGACGATCGAGCTGCTCAACACGTATTACGCGCTGATGTTCGACGCCATCAGCGGCCATGGCGGCGTGGTCACGCTGATGATGGGTGACGGGCTGATGTCGGTTTTCGGCGCGCCAATGCCGCTCGCGGACCACGGCGAGAGCGCGGTGCGCGCGGCGCAGGAGATGGTCGAGTTGATCGACCTGTTCAACGTCGAACGGCAGGCGGCGCAAAAGCCGCCGATCAAGATCGGCATTGGCATCGCCTCGGGCGAGATGGTGGCCGGCTACACCGGCACCAACCAGCGCGCGACTTATACGTGCATCGGCGACACCGTCAACCTCGCGGCGCGTCTCGAGACGCACACCAAGGTCGTCCAACGCGCGATCCTGATCGACCAGGCCACGCGCTCTGGCTTGAGCGAGCGCATCGCGGTCGAACCGCTAGGCCCCGTTCCGTTCAAGGGCAAGGCCGCGGCGGTAGATGTGTTTTCGATCGACCCCGGGCAGAAACACTAGGGCCAGCAGGCAACCCGGCCGGCAACGATCGAGATGACAACTAACGTAACGGCCATCGACTGCCACGCGCACGTGATGCGCCGCGACGCGCCACTGGCGCCCGACCGGCATTCGGCGCCGAAGCGCGACTGCACCGTCGAGGAGTACTTGAGCGTGCTCGATGCGCACGGCATCTCTCACGGCGTACTCACTGCGCCGAGCTTCTACGGCGCGGACAATTCTTTGCTGCTGGACGCGCTGGACCACGCCGGTGGTCGCCTGCGCGGCACCGTCATCGTAGATCCCCGCATCGACCGCGCGTCGCTCGCGGCGATGGGCGAGCGCGGCGCCGCCGGCATTCGGCTCAATTGGATCCGGCGCTCGTCGCTACCCGATATTTCCGCCGGCGATTACCCGCACCTGTTCGCGAACGTGCGCGACCTGGGCTGGCACGTCGAGATCTATCTGGAAGGCCCGTTCCTCGCGAAAGTGGTACCGGCGATTCGCGAAAGCGGCGCCAAAGTCATCGTCGATCACTTCGGCAGCCCGGATCCCGCACAAGGCGTCGCCTGCGGTGGATTCAAGGCGGTGCTCGATGGCGTGCGCGCCGGCGACACCTGGGTCAAGCTCTCGGCGCCCTATCGCCAGGGCGGCGCCAATGTGCAGCGTTATGTCGATGCGCTGATCGACGCGGGTGGCCCGCAGCAACTCGTATGGGGAAGCGACTGGCCGTTCGTATCGCACGAGGATGAGATCACGTATCAGGATTGCGTCGGCTGGCTATCGGAATGGGTTCCGGATGAGCATGCGCGGCGAATCATCCTTGTGGAAACGCCGATGAGGCTGTTCGGGTTCGAAGTATCGGAAGCGGTCCGAAACGCGTGATCCACGCGAGGCCGGCGGTTCCGTTGACAAAGATCAGCAAAAGGCGTTGTTATCTCAAGACGAGGGCGCCGGACTGAGGAATCCCGCAGTCGCTGCGCTGTGTGGAAGAGGCGATCGAATGAGGCGGCGCGATTTCATCATCCTGCTCGGCGGCACCGCTGTCGCATGTCCGCCGGTAACGCTCGCGCTGGCGCAGCAGGCAAAGATGTATCGGGTCGGGATTCTCAGCATTCTGCAGCGTTCTTCCGAGACCCTCTTTCGCGGTGCGATGCGCGATCTGGGCTACGTCGAGGGCAAGAACGTCGTTTACGACGCTCGCTACTCGGGAAGCGCGGATCGGCTGGCGGAAACCGCTGCGGAGTTGGTTCGCGCCAAACCCGATGTCATCGTCACGGCCGGGGGCCCGGCATCGGTGGCAGCGAAGGCGGCGACGTCGACGATCCCGATCGTCCTGTGGGGTGCGGGCGATCCGGTCGGCACGGGCCTCGTGGTGAACGTCTCGCATCCCGGCGGCAACATCACCGGCGTCACCGAACTCTCGACCGAGCTCACTGCCAAGCGCCTGCAGCTTTTCAAGGATTTGGTTCCGCGTCTGAAGCGGGTCGCGGTGATCTGGAATCTCGAGGACTTGGCGATGTCGCTCCGCTTCCAGGAAGCCGAGGCCGCCGCGCCGCGCCTCGGGCTCAGCATCATGCGCTTGCCGGTCCATGACATCGTCGACTTCGACGCCGTGTTCACAGCGCTGAAGCGCGATCCGCCCGATGGCGTCTTCGTCGTGAGCGATCGCATCACGGCGCAGCGGGAACCGGCGTTGATCGAACTGCTGCGTGCGCAGCGCATCCCTTCGGCGTTCGAATTCCCTCCGTCGGCGCGCGCCGGTGGCCTGATCTCGTACGGCCCGAGCATCGAGGAGCTGGCCCCGCGGGCGGCAGCCTTCGTCGATCGTATCCTCAAGGGGGCGAAACCTGGTGATTTGCCGCTCGAGGCGCCGGTCCGGTGGCATTTGATCGTCAATCGCCGAACCGCGACTGCTATCGGGGTCGAGATTCCAGCGTCGATCCTCGCGCGCGCCGAAGAGGTGATCGAATGAATGCGTACCCATATCACAGCAAAACGGAGGAGACATCGCCATGAGACTCATTGTCGCCGCGCTGCTGCTGGCGGCAGCAACCGCCACGTTCGCGGAGCCGATCAAGCTCATCATCCCCACCGCACCGGGCGGCGGCACGGACGGGTTCTTTCGCGTGCTCGCCAAGGAGGCGACCACGTTCATCAAGGATCCCATCGTCGTCGTCAACGTTCCCGGCGCCGGCGGAACGATCGGCGTCGCGCAGATGGTGCATTCGCCGCCCGACGGGCAGACGCTCGCCGCCGTCTGGCTCGGCCCAGTAACGGTGTCGCCGCATACGATGAAGGTGCAGTACTCGCCCAATGACTACATTCCCGTGATCCAGCTTACCAGCGCACCGTACGTGTTCTGCGTGCATCCCGATTTTCCCGCGACAGAGGGCAAGAGCTTCATCGAAGAGCTGCGCAAGAACCCGGAGAAGTACACCTACGGCAACGACGGCGCCGGCGGCCCGGGCCAGCTCGCCGCGGAGCGGATCTTTCGCGCGGTGAAGGTCAAGGCGCGCGACATACCATTCAAGGGCGCGGGTGAGACGCTGACGGCATTCCTCGGCAAACACATCGACATCTATGTGGGCTCGGTGCCGCCGGTATTGCAGCATGCGCAAGCGGGCAGGGCTAAGTGCGTTCTGTTGAGCTCCGCAGACAACATCGCCTCGCTCCCCTCGGCAACCGGCTTGCGCGATCTCGGCATTCCGGACGAAGAGACGATACTGCGGCGCGCAGTGCTCGCGCCCAAAGGCACGCCGCCGGCGAAGATCGCCGAGCTGGAAGCCGGATTCGAAAAGGC